>JALRFT010000010.1 GCA_023261915.1 Acidimicrobiales bacterium
AGTGCCGGCTTCGCCGGGGGACGTCCCGCGCTCATCATCGGCGGTGGCTTCACGGGCGTGACACCGGTGGGCGGCGGCACCGCCACGACACGGGATCGCATCGCGGCCGTGGGTGTCGACGACACGGGAACTCTGCTGCCCTGGGCCCCGAGCTTCGATGCGAGTGTCCTCACGACCTCGGTCTCACGCCAATTCCACGGTTGCCCGGACGGCGGTAGCTGCGTCTACGTGGGCGGCAACTTTGCCCAGGCCGGTTCGGTCGTGGGCAACGCGAACCAGGCTCGAGCTCGCATCGCCGTGATCAGCCTCGATGACACCGGGACGCTCAGGTCGTGGTCCCCCGGCGTCAGTGGCGTCGGCGGCACCACCAGAGTGTGGACGGTTTCCGCCGCCCCCCTGCACGGAAACGCCGATAAGACGGTGTTCCTCGGTGGTGAGTTCACGTTGGCGGGCATGACGCCGCGCACTCGACTCGCCGCACTAGACGCGCAAGGCGAACTCACCTCATGGGCGCCATCAGTAGGCGGTGGCGTGGCCGGCGGCGTGGGTGGCACGGTCCGTTCTCTCACCGCGGGTGGTGGTCAGGTCTACGTGGGCGGCACCTTCACCACGGCTGCGGGCAACGACGGCCAATCCTCGTCTCGGCTGTGCGCAGCTTCGTTCGACGCGTCAGGCGCCATCAGCTCGTGGAACCCTCTTTCAAGCGCGAGCGGCACCTGTGTCCAATTGAGTGCCCTCGCCTACGCGGGCACTCGGGTGTACGTCGGTGGGAACTTCTACACAGCGGGGTTCGCCGCGGTCAACCTCGCGGGCTTCGACGCGACCGGGTCGGGAGCCCTGTCCACGTGGACCCCTCGGGCCGGTCAAGAGATCACGTCCATGGCCTTGACCGGGGAGCGCCTCTACGTCGCTGGACCCTCGCTCACGACCTTCCAGTCGGGGTCGATCACGCGCAACGGAGTGGCCTCCATCCTGCTCGACGACACCGGCACGGTCACGTCATGGAATCCCAATGTGACCGGTGGAGCGGTCAAGAGCATCTCGGTCTCAGGACCGAAGGCCTACGTCGCCGGAGCCTTCACCACGGTGGCAGGCCAGTCTCGGCCGCGCCTGGCGGCGGTGTCGACGGAGGATACCGGTTCGCTCCTCGCGCTCAACGTGTCACCAAACAACACGGTCAACGGGGCGGCGTACTCCGGCGACCGACTCGTCATCGGAGGCGCCTTCACCCAGGTGGGCGGCCAGGCACGCCGTCTCGCGGCGACCATCGATGACTCTGGTGCTGGGTTGGTCAATGCCGCTATCGAGTCCTACAACGACATCGAAATGGTGGCGGTGACCGGTGGTCAGGTGGTCCTCGGGGGTTACTACAACGCATCCCTCGGGGGCGTCTCCATTGGAAACGTCGCCTACGGTCCAAGCCCACCCGCGTCGGTGACGGCATCACCGCTGGATGGAGAAGTAGCCCTCTCTTGGACCACTCCGTGGTCGGGGACCTTTCCGCTCCAGGGGTATGGCATCCAGATAAGCAGCGACGGCGGCGCGACGTGGTCCACCGCGGTAGCGAACACGGGCGACACCAGCACGAGTCGCACCATCACAGGCCTGACCAACGGGACCTCCTACTCCTTCAAGGTCACTGCGCTCACGGTGCTGGGCGGCGCTACCAGCGGGGCGTCCACGCCG
>JALRFT010000028.1 GCA_023261915.1 Acidimicrobiales bacterium
ATCTCGCTGCTGTGCCCGTCGAGTTGGGGTTCCTTCCGCCGCAGCAGGCAATTGAAGATCCCGAACACCCGGGCCTCCTGCGTGCCGGACCACGGGCCGCGGCGCCCTATGGCGACGATCGCGTCGAGTTCAACACCTGTACGGCGACAGACCTGAGCGTCAGCTCGGGAGCGCTCCCGGACCTTGTCCAGCACGGCCTCGACACGGTCGATCTTGGTGGTCTTGGTGCGCTGCAAGAAGCCTGCTCTCGGGCGCTCGCTGCCGGACGAGTTGTGCCCGATGATGCACAGGCAATTCGAGGGGCACTCGATGGGGCCGAGTTGAGGTGCGCCAGCGGTCGGTCGCTCACTGTGCGTTTCCTCGCCGGGGAGGGATTCTTCATGCGGACGGTTGGCCCACGTCGCTTGGCGATGGTGCCGCCCGATGCGGACGGGATGAATAATCACGGCGGGGCTGTGGCTGTCCATGCGGACCAGGACGTGTACGGGACTCCGCTCGTCCAACTGATGGGGGGACGCGCCCCCGAGTTGTTTCGCCATGTCTCGCCCGACGGGGAGAACCATGGGGCTGATCTCATGCTGGTGAACCTCTGGGTCCCACTCCAGCAAGTTGTAGCGCCGCTGGTACTCGCTGATGGACAGAGCATTGACCGGCGTCGCCATCAGCTTCGATACGGCCTGCCTACGACCTCATTCCTTGAACGAGAAGAGGGAATGGAGATCAACGACATCTGGTCGTTCCTGCACGATGACGCTCAGCGTTGGTACTTCCGCTCTTCGATGGATTACCGAACGGCATGGGTGTTCAACACCCTGAGCACTCCCCACGGTGCTGGAGTCCTACCGGGTGAGGACCTGGCCGCACGATGCGTTCAGGTGCTTGGGGATGTGGAGGGCGCAGCAGGACGTAATGATGTTGCGGCGCTGGAGGCCGCACTTGCCGAGGTTGCCTACACCTCGGTCCCCGAGGGTGTTCCAGCACCGTTGAACGCGGCCATTGAGCGAATGCTTGAGTTATGTGGGGTGGCCGCTGCGGACCTGCCGGGCACGCTCACCGATATTGGCGGGGAGTGGTCCGGGGCCGCATCCGCCGCCCGACGGGCGGTCGTTCGCATGTCCCTTGAGTTGCGACTCGTTGTGAGCATCACCGATTAGGCCAACGGTTGCATTGCCGCGGTGGCAGTGCGGACCGTGCGCTGCGGCACGAGCGAGGCGGCCACCGAGGCCCCAACTGGTCAGACGAAGAGATAGAAGATGACCATCAAGGCGCACGCCACCAGGAATGTGGCTGTTGCGATGGCGAACGTACGACGGTCATGACGGATGAGGATTGCGTCGTCGACCGCCTGTCCCCGCTTCCACGTGGTGTAGGTGGTCTCAGCGAGGCCAGCAGCGATGAAGAGGAAGGCCAGGAGGTAGAGCGAGTCGACGAATCCCAGATAGTCCATGAGCGGCATCTCCCCGTCGGTGATCCACTTGAGGGCGACGAGCGTCAGGAGTGCGCTGATACCGAGGCCGAAACGGGCGTCGATATGTTCCGGTCGGATTAAGAAGACCATGGCGGCGCACATCACGATCACGAGCAGGGGCACGAAGGTCTTCACCGCTGAAGGAAGCCAGGGCCTCTGCATCGGAACCTCAACGGTGACGCGAGACGACAGACTGCTGCCGGTGTTGCGGGCACCGAGTGCTGGGTATTCCCAGTCCGTCACCGTTGCGATCGGCGTTCCGATCACGTAGCCGGGGACTGAGAGGTCTGCTGAGGTCTGCACGGCGGGATCGTCAAGAGCGAAGACGACGCCGTCGGATCCGAGGTCCTTGTCTTCAAGGATGATGCGCAGGTCCAACTCGTCGAAGGGATAGTCCTCGAGCGGCATGTTGGTCTTGAACATCGACATGATGTGTTCGCGGTAGTAATACGACCCGTCCTCAAGCTGGACCGGCTCTTCGGTATTCGATGAGCGCATGGTGGCCCACCGTTCGGCGTCGTTCATGAACTCGATGGAATCCGTGGGGTTGAAGCTTGGGTCGGACCACTGGTACCAGATGTAGAAATCGATCTGGTAGCGGTGGCGTGCCAGGTCGATGTCCTGGATGTCATTGATCAGGAATCCGACCCGAACCACTGCGGGCTCGCCGGGGTTGCTGGCCGCCGACCCGGCAGCATCGGTGGGTTCGAGGGTGACGATTGGTTCGACTGGATCCAGACCGGCGGAATTGGGTTGTGCGTCAGCGCTGGTGTCGGCTGCGCCGGGACCGAGGAAGCCCCCAAGGTTGAGCACCGTGAGCAGGACAGCGACGACAAGCATGATGCGAATCGCAAGACCTGGTGCTCCCCCCCTCGGCATGTTCCGATCATAGGTGCCGTGACGGCACTGTCGTCCGGAGCGATGTGGACTCGACACCAGGTGGGGGAGCCTCAGCCGATGAGTTCGAATGTGTGGGTGTACGTGCCGTCGTCGTTTCGGCTTGTGGTCACCTGCCCGGTCGCTCCGAGGTAGGCCCCGGTCCCTCCGGTCACCGAGCGAACCTGGGTGAGACCTGGTTGCATCTCGGCATCGACGAGCGGATAGACCGTCGCCCCGGTGACCACGAGCTGATCATTGCCGAGCTGGAATACGAGCGTTCCGATCCGCTCTTCGAGCACTTCGTCGTTCGCCGGTTGGGGGAAATCCGCAGTGATCAGCGTGCCGAGGAGATTGCCGGTCAGCCCATCGTCGGTGGTGATGACTGCGTCGAAGACTCTTAGCGAGCCGGGCGACGTCGAACCGCCATCTGAGGGTGTGAGGGCAAACGTGTCGAGCTCTGGTGGACCCTGGCGGATCACCAGAGTGCGGCTGGTCGTCGTGTCGCCGCACGCCGCACCGGCGACCACGAGTGAGGCGACCAGTGCCGCAACGACGAGAGGATGGGGACGAGACTTCGCTCGAGTGTTCACGGGGCGCCCTTCTGTGGTGGATGATTGCTTCAGGTGACCCGGCTGATCCTCGGATCTTCTCACCGCTCGCCACGGAGACGTCTGGGTCGTTCGGATTGTGCCATGTTGCGGGGCTTTTGGGGGGCTGCGGCCACGCGGCGGTGCAGCCTGTAGCGTCCATATGCCTAACGACCAGAGGAGCGCCCGTGTCCATCCGGCCCAACGCCCAACAGTTCACCGAGTACACCCAGTCCTCCCTTGACGGCGAGGTTGTCATGCTCAATCTGCTGAAGTTCAAGCGATCTGAGGAGGGGACGAGCGCCACTGGTCGGAGCTCGTATGACCGCTACGGGGACGCTGTTGTGAAGATGGTGGAGCGACAGGGCGGCCGACTGCTCTGGGGCGGCTCGGCCCGCCACGTCTTCATTGGCGACGTTGACGCCAATGAGTGGGACGCCGTGGTGTTGGTGAGTTACCCCTCGCGCGACGCTTTCCTCGAGATGATCTCAACACCGGAGTACAGCGAGATCCACACCCATCGGGACGAGGGCCTGGCCGAGACGGTGGTTATTGCCTGTGCTCCGTTCCCGGGCTTCCGGACCGAATCGGACTGACACCATGGGGCGCAACATTCTGCTGATCACCACGGATCAGCAACGCTATGACTCGCTGGGCTGCAACGGGGGAACCGTTGCTCGTACGCCGGTCGCTGATCGGCTTGCCGCCGAGGGGATCAACTACCACCGGGCCTACAACCAGAACACCGTGTGTACACCGGCCCGGTCCACCATCCTTACCGGCCAGTACGTACGCACCCACGGAGCGTCGGCGAACGGGATCCCACTACCCGTCGATGCTCCTTCGATTGCCGCTCACCTTCGTGAACAAGCCGGGTACCGAACGGCTCTGCTCGGTAAGGCGCACTTCGAACCCGCCTTCGACTTCAAGGGTCGTTACGAGGAGAACCGGCGGGTCCGCGACCGTGAGACCGGGTACTTCCGTGGGTTTGAGACGTCCATTCAGGCGGCGCATGTCGGTTCGTTCAACGGCCGCCCCGTGCAGCACTACGGATTGTGGCTGCGGGACAACCACCCTGAATGGCTTGAAAGTTTCGCTCCGCTGCTCGGGGCTGTTCCGGGCGGTGACACCGGTGCACCGGAAACGTTGAACAATCCCATCCCGCGGGAGATTTATCACACGGACTGGGTGGCGGATCTGACCATCGCCGAGTTCGACACCTACAACGACGATGACAACTGGTTTGTGTGGATGAGCTTTCCCGACCCGCATCACCCTTGGGATCCTCCCGCCAGCGAACTCGGCCGCGTCCCGTGGCGCGATCTTGATCTGCCGCCGGGACACCCTGGCAGCGACGACGCCATCGCAGCGGTGCTGGCCACCAAGCCCGCCCACTGGCTGGCCTACTGGGAGGGCACCTACGCCAATCAGGAAGGCGGCCCCGCCAACTTCCGTCCGCAGCAACTCACCCATGACAACATCCGTGAGATCAATGCCAAGGTCCATGTCATGAACGAGTTGATTGACGAGGCCTGCGGCCGGGTGCTCGGTCATCTCGCTGCCAAGGGCTGGCTGGACAACACGGATGTGTTCTTCACCACGGATCACGGCGAGATGCAGGGTGACTACGGCTTCGTCTATAAGGGGCCGTTCCACACCGATTCTCTTATGCGTCTCCCGTTCATCTGGCGGCCGGCGCCCACAGCCGGTGTCGCTCCCGCCGAAGTCACCGACCCCGTCGGCCAACTCGACCTGGCCGCCACGTTCTGTGAGATCGCCGGTATCCCGGTGGCGGAGTGGATCGAAGGAACACCACTTCCGACTGCCGATGGTCAGGGCAGCCACGAACGGGTGCTGTGCGAGTGGGACAGTCAGTTCCCGTCCTATGGCATGCACATGCGGACCATCTACCGCGACGGCTGGATCTGCACGGCGTATGAAGCTTCCACAGGTGGCCAACCCAATGGCCTTGAGAAGGACCCCTTCGCCCAACAGCTTCTGGGTGACCGGCTGCTCGAACCGATCGCCATTCAGTACGACGGCACCGAAGGGGAGCTCTACAACACCGAGACGGACCCCCATCAGTGGCACAACCTTTGGGACGACCCGGCCTACCGATCAGTTCGTGACGATCTCGTGGCTGATCTCTATGCCTCGCTGCCCAAGAACTTCAACCGTCGCGATGTCGAGGCGGTGGCATGACCCAGGCGCTCATCGACTCAGCCTGTGCCCCGGTGCCCAGCCGACATCACCGATAACGAGGAGACCGGCCATGAAGACCGTGAGAACACCCGATGACTGCTTTGCAGACTTACCCGATTTCCCGTTCGACCCCCACTACGCCGAGATCGCCGATGGCGACGGCGGCACACTCCGGGTTCACTATCTCGATGAAGGCCCGGTCGACGCCGATCCGGTGCTTCTCCTTCACGGTGAGCCCTCATGGAGTTACCTCTACCGGTTCATGATCCCACCGCTCGTCGCTGCGGGTCACCGCGTGGTGGTGCCCGATCAGGTCGGGTTTGGCCGGAGCGACAAGCCGACCGAGCAGACGGACTACAGCTACGCCCGCCATGTCGGCTGGATGTCAGAGCTCATCTTCGACGTTCTCGACCTCAACGACATCACCTTCTTCGGCCAGGACTGGGGCGGACTCATCGGCCTCCGCCTCGTCGCTGCGCAACCGGACCGCTTTGCCCGTGTGGCAGTGGGGAACACCGGCCTGCCGACGGGCGACCGGCCACCATCTGAAGCGTTTCTGCAGTGGCAGAAGTTCTCCCAAACGGCACCCGTCTTTCCCATTGGCACCATCATCAACGGTGGCACCGTGACCGAACTCCCACCTGAGGTCATTGCCGCCTACGACGCCCCTTATCCCGATGACTCCTACAAGGCTGGTGCGCGTATCTGGCCGACGTTCGTACCAACCTCACCTGATGATCCGGAGGCACCAGCGAATCGGGCCGCATGGGAAACGCTCAAGAGTTTCGAGCGCCCGTTTCTCTGCTGCTTCAGCGATGCTGACCCCATCACTGCCGGAGGAGAGAAGGCGTTCCTTGGCACGATCCCGGGGACTGCGGGTCAACCCCACACCACCATTGAGGGCGCCGGGCACTTCCTTCAAGAGGATGCCGGCCCACAACTCGCCAGCGTCCTCATTGATTTCATCGGTCGGTGAATTCTCGTTAGGCATGGCCATGGGCGCCGGTAGCCGATCGATCCCTTATTCGTCCTGCCTGTCAGTGACCGGGACGCAATGTTGCCGGCGAGAGCGGTTGCAGCATCGTTGGGAGCAATTGCTGAGTTGTCCTGAGTGGCGCACGGACAGTCCCATGCTGAAGGACTGTGGGCGCTGATCATGGCGAGTCGGATCGGCGCCATAGCCGGAGCGGTGGCCGCCGGTGTCAAGGCGCGTGGCCTCTCGCGATCAGTAGAGGTTTTCGACCGGGCTCGCTGGAGTCGCGACGAGGCGTCATCATGGCAGCGCCGCATCCCCCGGCTCTTCGGTTGCAACTTCGCGCCCTCTACTGCGGGCAATCAACTCGAGGTGTGGCAGGCCGAGACCTTCGACCCGGTGACCATTGACCGTGAACTCGGCTGGGCCGCGACGCTGCTCGGTATGAACAGCATCCGTCTCTACCTCCATGATCTGGCGTGGCAGGTTGACCCCACCGGTTTTCTCCAGCGGCTTGACGAGGTGCTCGGGATTGCCGCAAGTCACGGCATCTCGGTGATGCCGGTGCTCTTCGATGGGATCTGGGACCCTGAACCTCGTCCGGGCCTGCAGCGTTCGCCGCGACCCGGTATCCACAACTCGACCTGGGTGCAGTCACCCGGAGCAGCGGTACTCAGTGACCGGAGCCGGTGGGCCGGTCTGGGTGACTATGTGGCAGCAGTCATGGGCCGCTTTGGCACCGACGATCGGGTCGTGGTCTGGGACCTGTTCAACGAACCAGACAGCTTCAATCCCGCCTACGCCCATCGGGATGCCGCCCACAAACGCCGCCTGACGGCAGAGCTGCTTGAACAAGTCTGGGACTGGGCGGTCGAGGCGAACCCTGATCAACCCCTCACAGTCGGCGTGTACGAGCAGGTCCAGCACCATCCTGAGCGGGCGAGTCGGGTGGCCCGCATCGCCATTGAGCGCTCCGATGTGATCAGTTTCCACTGTTACCAGGGCGAGGCGGTGTTGCATCAGGCCATCAGGCGCCTCGGTCGTTACGAGCGTCCGGTCATCTGCACTGAGTGGCTGGGTCGACCGGTGTCACCGGTGCGACTCGCCCGCCTCTTCGCCGCAGAAGAAGTCGGTGCCTACGCCTGGGGTCTTGTTGACGGTCGAACGCAGACGAAGTTCTCGTGGACCTCGTGGTATCGGCGAGATCGGGCGACACGGGGCTGGTTCCATGAACTGCTCCACCCCGACGGAACTCCCTATGACGAGCAGGAGGCTTCGGTGATGCGGGGGGCCTCACCTCGCACCGACCTTCGGTCACCGCCGTGAGTCCTACCCACAGCCCAGACTGACGACGACTGCCGGGTCCTGACTGTTCGGTGCGTATTCAGCGCAAGGTAGCGAGCGAACGCCAGGGGGCGGCTTCTTCGAGCTGCAAGGCCAGTTCAACAAGGAGTGCGTCGTTGCCGGCCGCAGCACCGAACATCATGCCGATGGGAAGCCCGGTGGCCTCGTCGTGGCCAAGCGGAAGGCTGATGGCCGGGGTGCCGGCGGCGTTGGCCAGTGGGGCGAACGCCATCCATTGGATGACCCGTGGGAGCAACACCTCGTAGTCGAGGCCCATGGAGAGATGCCCGAGTGGCGGAGGCACCGTGGTGACAACCGGGGTGAGGATTAGGTCGTAGGTGGTGTGCAGTGCAGCCATTGTTTCCGGCGTACGCCGAAGCCGACGTGACGCCCCCACGAGGCCTCGACGGTGGCGTCGGAAACCGTCGGCGAGTCCACGGGTGAAGTCCGTGAACCGGTAGGGGCGCACGTGACGACCATGAGTGAGGCGGGCTGTCGAGGAGGCCATGAAGGCAAGGAACTGGAAGTAGGCAACGAAGTCATCGGCGAACTGCTGGCTCACCGGGGCGGGCACCATCTCCACCCGGTGACCGAGCCGTTCCATGAGAGTCACCGTCTCGTCAAAGGCTCGACGGGTGGGGGCATCCACCTCGACGTCGATCGGCAGATCAACCATGGCAGCAACGCGCAACGGGCGCTGCAGAGGACGTTCCACGAGTCCCATAGCAGGGAGCTTTGGATTGCGGAAGCGGGTCTCGGCTTCGGCGTACCACTGGGCGGTGTCGCGGACGGATCGGGTAACCACGCCGTCGACGGTCACAGCCACGGGCAGCAGTTGCTCTTCGCGATGGGGGAGAAGGCGACCCCGGGTTGGCTTCAACCCAACCAGACCACAGGACGCTGCTGGAATTCGGGTCGAGCCACCGCCGTCGGCACTGTGAGCGAGGGGAACGACGCCCGAGGCCACGAGTGCGGCTGCACCACCGGACGAGCCGCCGGCGGTATGTCCCAGATTCCATGGGTTGTGGGTGGGTGGGCAGTGACCGGGTTCGGTGGATGGGATGAAGCCGAACTCGGGCAGCGTCGACTTGCCGAGCACGAGCATGCCCATGTCCTCGAACTGGGTGGCGATGCCTTTGGTGGTCTTTGCCGGCGGCCCGCCTTCGATGGCTCGCGACCCCCAGCCGGTCGGCATGCCACCGACATCGACCATGTCCTTGATGTAGGTGGGAACGTTCGCCAGAGGACCCCGTCGGGTCTGGCGGCGGACGAGGGTGGTCACCTCATCGTGGCGCTCGGTGGCGATGGCATTGATGAGTGGTTGCATCCGCTCGGCCCGTGCAATGGCGGCGGCAGCTACTTCCTCGGCAGAGAGGTCACCGGCAGCGATGGCTGCTGACGTGGCGACGGCGTCAAGGTGGGCCAGCGGGTCGTCGAAGGCGCTGGCGAAGGTTTCTGGTCCCGTGTGGGGATCAGCGGTCACAGATCAGCTCCTCAAGGTGGATGGCGAACCCCGGCAAGGTACCCCACATCTCCCAACAGCCCGATCCTCGGTGTTCCCCACTCCGGTGGCGAGGCCCGTACGATGGCGCTGTAACCGTGGAGCTGGAGGGGGCGATCCGTGCGAATCAGCCGTCGCGATGCGATCGGGCTCGGTGTTGGTGCGGTCTCGGCCGCCGTCCTCGCTGCGTGCGGCCGATCCGTGCCGGCGGTCAGCGCCCCTGTCAGTTCGCCGTCGACGGTGCCGGGCGAGGGGATTGGTTTCCCCACAACGACGACGTTGGCGGTACCCGCCGTCGATCCGCAGGCGGTCGCCGCGGCCAATGCGCAACTCGTTCCTGCCGAGTGGGGCCTTGATGTCACCGGCGTCCATACGCAGCTTGTTGATGCGGGTGCGCCGTCAGCACCGACGCTCGCACTGACTTTCGATGCGTGTGGAGGACCGGGGGGAAGTGGCGTCGATGAGGTCCTGGTCAACTTCCTCGAGTCGGAACAGGTCCCGGCCACACTCTTTCTCAATCGCCGTTGGATCGAAACCAATCCTCAGGTGGCCGATCGACTCGTCGCCTCGCCGCTCTTCGAGATCGGCAACCACGGCACCCGCCACCTCCCCCTCAGCGTCACCGGGCGCAGCGCCTACGGCATTGCCGGGACGGTTGATGCCCTCGCCGCCACCGAGGAAGTGTGGGTCAACCACGAGGTCCTTACCGACCTGCTCGGTCGGTCACCGTTGTGGTTCCGTTCAGGCACTGCCCACTACGACGAGGTCGCCACAGCCATCGCCGTTCAACTCGGTGAGCAGCCCGTGGGGTTCACGACCAACGGTGACCTCGGAGCCACGGCGTCGGCACGCCAGGTGACCAGCGAGGTCCTCTCGGCTCCCGCTGGGGGAATCGTCCTGGCCCATATGAACCAGCCTGCTGGCGACACGGCGTTGGGGATCGCCGCAGCCGTGACCGAGTTACGGGCGGGCGGTGTGCAGTTCGTGACCCTGAGTGGGGGAGGCGGCACCCGGCGGTGACCATCAGCGGCAAGCGTCGGGGGTCTCGCTCCGTCGGGATGACCCCCGGAGGTGCAAGCTTCCAGTAGGTTTTCGACGCGTCGAGGAGCCATTTCAGGGGGGTTGTCAACCGTGAAGTCTGGACGAATAGTGGCTGGTATCGGTGTCGTGCTGACGCTGTTGGCAGCGCTGGTGCTCGCTCCCCGAGCGGGGGCGACCGAAGACACCTCAGCCGGTGACGAGCCCCAGGCCACCATCCCTGAGCAGACCTCTGATGGCGACCCGGACACCCCTCCAACGAGTGCACCTCCCGACACGGAGGCGCCAACCGTCGTGACTCTTGGGGACGGCCCTGTCATCCCGCTCGCATCAAATCCAGCAGGTGTCCAGATCCAGGCGGTGGATTGGCGTCCAGGCGTTGTGAACACTCAGACGGCCGAGCTCTACGCCATGATCGACACTGGTGGAGTCCTCGTGATCGGCATGGGGAACGCCTCGGACAATCCGCTCACCGTGACCGGTGTGACCCTCGATGGGAAACCTATTGCGGACCTGCGTGCCGACCGGGAACTGATGTGGTGGCGCCCGGCACCAAGCGTGATCTCCTCTGGTGGGGTCGGCGCCGTCTCGCTCAAACTGATGTCGCCCTTCGGGGCCGGGCGCGAGGTTGATATCACGGTCGAGACCACCGAGGGTTCGGTGTCCTACACGACGACACTTGATGACGCCCCGGTTCGCCTCGCCAACGTCACCCTTGACACCACCGGCCAGAACCTCCTGGTCTGGGTGCGAAACGACGGTGGCTCTCCAGCCAGTCTCCCCGCCACCTTCAACCTCAGCGGCCAAGTGGTCACTGCCGCCCCGAGCCAGTCGGTGATCGGACCGGGCGAGGTGGCGTTCTACGAGGTTCCGGCACCCCCGGGAGGCCCACGGGCCCGATTCGTGTCGGTCGGTGTGGAGCCCGTCGTCGGTGGGACAACGCGGCCGGCGTATGCCCATTTGAAAGTAGCGCCGGCCTTTGTGGCTCACGGCGGCTACGGCAACGCAAGCAATTTCCCCGAGGAGCAGTCAGATCTGGGCCTCAATCTTGTGACTCGTGGGCTCTTTTCGTCTCCGGCGCAACAAGACGCCTTCAACGATGCCTTCTGCACCCCCTACGGGATCAGAGTGTGGCTGGCTGATGCGTCCTCCGCCTCAGACAGCACCTTGGCGACGCAGGGAGCGAGTCCGTGTGTCGCCGGATTCGGGAAGGACGAACCAGATTTCAGCACCTACCCGGCCAATGATCAGGACGCCGGTAAGTGGGATGCCATGCAGGCCCTCGCCGATCAGCAGGTCCGTCAGAGCACCGCAACGAACAACGAGTTGATGGACCACATCACCAACGCCATCGGTCGTGCCATCAGTTCGTTCGCCCTACTCGCCGACGTTGCGGGCAATGACCACTACGCCACGGATTCAGTTTCAAGCGATGGAGACTCATCTCATCCTCTTGAAGAGGCTGGGTACTTCACGGCGTTGACTCGCCGTGCCGCCGAGCCGCGACCGTCGTATGACTGGGCGCAGTGGAGTGCCGATCAGTCGTGGTCCACGGGCGAAGCGTGGAACCGGCAGCCGAGCGTTGAGGAGCTCCGGTTGCAGGCCTACAGCATGTTGCAGGAAGGCGTGAAGAGTCTGCTCTGGTTCACGTTCAACAACGGCCGAGTGAATGAGTTTCCTGACCTTGCTCGCGAGGTCGCTCGCATCAACCGGGAGCAAGACCTAATCACCAACATGGTGACCGAGGGGGCGGAGGCACCGGCTCTGGCGTCGGTCAATGGCTATTCCCCCGACACCGTGCGGGCTGGAGCCCTTGCGGGTACCGATGGTCTGGCCGTTCTCGTGACCAACCTCGACTACACCTACACCCGAGTCGTCCGGTCCAAGCCGGTGGCCCCGTCGCCGACGCCCTTCGCTTCGTTCACTCCGAAGACTGGCGTGGAGGTGAACATCATGGTCCCCGAATGGCTTGACCGAGCACCAGAGGTCGTGCTTGTGGACCCAGTCACCGGTCCCCAGGCATTGGCAAGTGTGCCCACCGTTGGGGGCTTGGTTGTGACGCTGCCCACGCTGACGACTACGGCCATGATCGTCATGTTGCCCGACGCTGCATCCCTTTCGGTGTTCGAACAGGACTGGAACGACCTGACGTTGGAGATCCCGGGAGCGTCAGCACCCGATGCACCGCCCGGTCCGGTTCCTCCGGCCAATGAGCCCTGGAACGACGGTCTGCCTGATCTCGTTGAGGACTGGGAGGTTCCCACCCGCGATGTCATCATGGGCGCTCCTGTGGTCGTTGGGGATCAAATTTTTGCCGTGTCCCGAGACGGAGGAGTCCGGTCCCTCGCCCTTGCCGACGGCAGTCAGGCATGGCTGACAGAGATCCCCGGCAAGGTCTACGGCGGCGTGGCTGTCAGCGATGGCCGGGTCTACGTCGTCAACACTGATGGAGTGGTGTTCGTCCTCGATGCTGCCGATGGTTCGGAGCTGGTGCGTCTCAGTCTCGGCACCGAGGTCATGTCCACACCGGTGGTGGCGGACGGACGATTGGTGGTGGCCGGCATTGATGGCATCGTTCGCGGTCTCGACTCCACGACGTTGACTGGCGTGTGGGCTATCTCGACGACGGCCGGTCCGATCATCGCCGATCTTGCCGTTGCTGACTTGGCGGGAACCCCGGTGGCGATTGTGGGCTCCACCAACGGCATAGTGTTTGCCGTTGGCGCACGAACTGGTGGCCTGGCTTGGGGGATTGGCCTTGGTGACCAGATTGTGGCCGCACCGGCGGTCTCCGGCGGTCTCATCGTGGTGGGCTCGACTGGTGGCCGACTGGTGGCCCTCTCTGAAACTGGGAACGAACTTTGGTCGACGAACCTGCCAACGGCCGTTCTCCGTCGGCCGGGCATCGGCAATGGCCAGGTCGTCGTTGGCACTACGGAATACAACGGATGTATCGGAGTCGATGCCGGTCCAGCCACGTTCCGGGCCTTTGACGCCGCCACGGGAACGCCCCAGTGGGATGCCGGTTTCCTCGGCTGCGACTTCGGGCATTCGGCGCCCACGTTTGGCGATGGCGCCTGGTTCGCCGGCACCTCGTGGGGCTCGCTCGTGCGAATCAATCCAGCAACGGGTGTTCCCGACGCCTCCATCGTGACCGACGCCTGGGTGCTCGCCACGCCCACGGTGGCTCAGGGCAAGGTGGTGATGGGTTCCGACGACCAGCGCATCCGGGTACTCGACGGGGGTGGTCCGGATCCCGCTCCAAGCACAACGGTCGTCCCTCCGACGACGGAGGCACCCGTCGACCCCAATGGCGGCGGCTCGCTGCCTTCCACCGGTGCCTCGATCGCTCCGTTCGTGCTCGCCGGTCTGATCCTCGCCGCGGCGGGAGGGGCTTTCCTCATCTTGGCGACTCGACGCCGGACACTCGGTAGCCACCGCAACCTCTCGTAACCAGTTGCGGCGCCGTTGATTCCCGAGGTGGTTCAGTAGACCTCGGGGATGAATGACTGGTCGTCGAGTGGTGGCCGGACGTGGCTCTTGGTGAGCGGGGGGCGTGGCTCGAGCTCAACGGGCGGGTTGACCACTTCCTCATAGGGAACCATCGACAACAGATGGCTTATGCAGTTCAGTCGCGCCGTGCGCTTCACATCACCGTTGACAACCCACCACGGGCTCTGGCGGGTGTCGGTATGGGCGAACATCTCATCCTTGGCGAGTGAATAGTCCTCCCATCGGCGTCGGGACTCGAGATCCATGGGGGAGAGTTTCCACTGCTTGAGGGGGTTGTCGAGGCGCGCTCGGAACCGGCGCTCTTGTTCCTCATCGCTGATCGAGAACCAGTACTTGATGAGTCGGATCCCCGATCGTTGCAACATGCCCTCAAACTGCGGGCAAGAGCGCATGAATTCTTCTACCTCGGTCTCGGTGGCGAATCCCATCACTCGCTCGACGCCGGCCCGGTTGTACCAAGATCGATCAAAGAGCACCATCTCTCCCGCAGCAGGCAGGTGCTCGACGTAGCGCTGGAAGTACCACTGGGTCCGCTCTCGGTCACTGGGTGCGGTCAATGCCGCCACCCGGATCACCCGGGGGTTGGTGCGTTCGGTAATTCGGGTGATGACACCGCCCTTCCCGGCGCCGTCACGACCCTCAAACACAACGACCACCCGCTCACCCGAAGCGCGAATCCATTCCTGCATTTTCACGAGTTCGACCTGGAGACGAACCAGTTCGGTTTCGTAGACCTCTCGCTTAAGTCGTCCCGCAGCGGAGTAGGCATCGGATCCGAATCGTTTCGCAAGCGTGGAGTGTCGGGGCATGGGGGACCTTGGTGATGAGGGCAATGACGCCGGGTGATGACGTGCCACACTCTACGCATGGTCACAGCGCCCGGGCAGTGGAGACAACCACGGTGACACTGCAACGCAGTGACTTCGGCGAGAACTTCGTTTGGGGTGTGGCCTCGGCCGCTTTCCAGGTGGAGGGGGCATGGGACCGGGATGGCAAGCGGCCTTCCGTGTGGGACGACGCTGTCCTGCGGGGCCGGGTTCGGGGTGGCCTTGTTGGTCTTGACGGTATCGACGCCTTCGACCGGCTTGACGAGGATCTTGATCTCATTGCCGCCATGGGGGTGGGGGCGAACCGGTTTTCCATCAGCTGGCCACGTGTCTTCGGCGACGGCCGCGGGCCTTGGAATGCTGACGGTGGTGACTACTACGACCGACTGATCGACGGATGTTTGGCCCGCGGGATTGAGCCGTGGGTCACGGTGCACCACTGGGACCTGCCCCTTGCGCTTCACCAACAGGGCGGTTGGACCCGTCGGGGCATCGTCGAGGACTTCGCCACCTTTGCTGCGGAGGTGGCCCGCCGTTTCGGTGACCGGGTTCGTCACTGGATGGTGTTCAACGAACCGCTGTCGGTCATGGGGCATATCGCCATTGGAATGTTCGGCACCCTGGGTCCCCACCCCATGGCAGCACTGTCGTCACTGCACCACATGAATCTCTCGTGTGCAGAGGCCGGGCGGCGCATGCGTGACGTTCTGGGCAGTGACGCGGTCATTGGCACCACGAACGTGTTCACGATCGCCGCACCCTTTGAGACCACTGATGAACGCCTCCGCCGGCGTCAGCGCTCCCTGGAGGCCCTGCTGGTTGACGCCTTCCTCGACCCGGCTGCCGGACGGGGATACCCGTTCGCCGACAGCCTGCCGCTACGGCTCATGCGCCGGTATGTCCACGACGGCGATCTGGAGGCGGCGGCGTTTGACTACGACTTCATGGGTCTGCAGTACTACGGGCCCATCCCCATGACTCGCCTCCCCGTCGTTGGAGGGATACCCGTCCCCTCGCTGCGGGGGGCGGAAGCCAACGTTCGCTCGGCGACGGCCATTCCCGTGGAGCCCGACGGCCTGCTTGAGCTGTTGCGGCGATACCAGCATCATCCGGCCTGTCGTCGGTTGGTCGTGACCGAGTCCGGGTTCGGTATGAATGACCGACTCGTCAACGGCGAGGTTCGCGACGACCTACGGGTCTGGTATGCCCGCAACCATCTCGAGGCAGTCCGCACGGCCATTGCCGAAGGCGTGCCGGTCGATGGTTTCTTCCAGTGGTCCTATGCCGACAACATTGAGTGGCAGCTGGGACGAGATGCTCGATTCGGGGTGGTCTACGTGGACTACGAGGACAACTATCGACGGATCCCCAAGGCCTCCTACCGCTGGTTCCAACAGCTCCTCGGTGAGGGCTCGGCCCCCTGAGCAATAGGGTGGGAGCATGTCTGTGACCGATGAGGCGCACCGTGAAGCACTGAGGGAGCGGTACCGGGCCGAACGCGACAAGCGGCTGCGACCTGACGGTAACGACCAGTACCTCGAACCTGTTGGCCGCTTCGCTGATCTCCTCGACGATCCCTACACCCCGGTCGTGGAACGGTCTCCGGTCCGCCAGGACGTGAATGTGGCGGTCATCGGGGCCGGGTTCGCCGGCCTCGTGGTTGGCGCCAAGTTGAAAGCGGCCGGAGTCACCGACGTGCGACTGATCGACAAGGCCGGAGACGTCGGGGGGGTGTGGTACTGGAACCGCTACCCCGGGGCCATGTGTGACACCGCAGCGATGATTTACCTGCCGCTGTTGGAGGAAACCGGCACGGTCCCGTCGGCCAAGTACGTTGCCGCACCGGAGATCCATGCGCATGCCCGGCGGATCGCCACGACCTTTGATCTCTATGACGGGGCACTGCTGTCAACGGGAATCACGGGCGTGGTGTGGAGTGACGATCTCTCTCGGTGGGTCATCACCACTGACCGTGGTGACGAATTGCGGGCTCGCTTCGTCACGACCGGCACGGGGCCCCTGCACCGCCCCAAACTTCCGGGCATTCCCGGGATAGAGGATTTCACCGGTCACGCCTTCCATACGAGTCGCTGGGACTACGAGTACACCGGCGGTTCGCCAATGGGTGAGCCCATGGCGAGGCTGGCGGACAAGCGTGTCGGCATCATCGGCACCGGGGCGACTGCCGTGCAGTGCATCCCGCACCTCTCACGCAGCGCCGGGGCGCTCTTCGTCTTCCAACGAACCCCGTCGTCGATCGATATCCGCAACAACCACGCCATTGATCCCGACTGGTTTGCCGACTTGGAACCGGGGTGGCAGAAGAAGTGGTTACTGAACTTCACGACGCTGCAGACCGGCGGATTTGCCGATGAGGACCTCGTCAAGGATGGGTGGACCGACATCGCCCAGCGCATCCGGGACCGGGTTGTGGCCGATATCTCCAGTGGGGGGGAATTCACACCCGACACCATCAGGCGGGCCTACGAGGAATCTGACGATGAGAAGATGGACGAGATCCGGGCGCGGGTCGATGCCGTCGTCAGCGATCCTGCGACGGCGGAGGCACTCAAGCCGTGGTACCGCCAACTCTGTAAGCGCCCCTGCTTCCACGACGAGTACCTCGATGCCTTCAACGCCCCCTCCACCCATCTCGTCGACACCGACGGCAAGGGCGTGGAGCGCATAGATGCCACCGGAGTCTGGGTGGGTGGCCGGCACTACGAACTCGACTGTCTGGTTTTTGCCTCTGGCTTTGAGGTGGGGACCGAGCAGTCCCGACGGTCAGGCTTTGAGATCGTGGGACGTAACGGACTGACACTGACCGAGCGGTGGTCCGACGGGATGGAAACCCTGCATGGCATGCACGTCCACGACTTCCCCAACCTCTTCGTGGTGGGCATCACCCAGGCGGCCAACCTTATTTCCAATGTTCCTCACAACTACGTCGAGGTGGGGGAGACCATCGCCGCTGTCATCGCTCACGCCGAAGCGGAAGGGGCAGTGGAGGTTGAGGTGACCGTCGAAGCCGAGCAGGCCTGGGTCGAACTCCTTGAGGGGAACCCCATGGCCTTCATGGGCAACATGGAATGCACCCCCGGTTACTACAACAACGAGGGTCGAGCGACGGGGCGGCGCGAGAGGCTCAATATGAGTGGCTACCCCAGTGGACCGATTGCCTACTTCGATTACATCGAGCGCTGGCGCTCGTCCGGCGACTTCGTCGGCCTTGAGTTTCACTGAGCGGCTTCTCCGCCCTGCGTCGATCGTTGGGGGACTGTTGGGGGAGCGTTCAGCTCTGGGCGTTCGATGCCCGTTTGGCCGCCCGGGCCCGCACTGTCGGATCCAGCTCGAGTTTGCGCAACCGCACCGTGGCTGGGGTGACCTCCACGCACTCTTCGGCTGTGACGAACTCGAGTGCGTGCTCAAGAGACATCTCGACGGGGGGAGTGAGCCTCACCGTCTCCTCGGCCGTTGACGAACGGATGTTGGTGAGTTTCTTCTCCCGACAGATGTTGACGTCCATGTCGTCGGCGCGTGAGTTCTCTCCGACGATCATCCCGCAGTAGACCTCGGTGCCCGGGCTCACCAGCATCTTGCTGCGATCCTGGAGGTTCAACATGGCATAGGTGGTCGCCACCCCGGTGCGATCAGCAACGAGTACGCCGTTGGGCCGCGCCCGGATCTCACCCGCCCACGGCTCGTAGCCCTCGAACACATGGCTCAACACCCCGGTGCCCCGGGTCTCGGTGAGGAACTCGGTCCGGAACCCGATGAGACCTCGGGAGGGGACGACGTAGTCGAGGCGTACCCAGCCGTGACCGTGGTTGACCATGTTGCGCATCGAGCCTTTACGGGCGGCGAGCAGTTGCGTCACTGCACCGAGGTGCTCCTCCGGTACGTCGATGGTGACCTGCTCAAAGGGTTCTTGGACCTTGCCGTTGACCTCCCGGGTGACGACCTCCGGCTTGCCAACCGTCAGCTCGAAGCCCTCTCGCCGCATGGTCTCGACGAGGATCGCCAGCTGTAGCTCTCCTCGAGCTTGCACCTCCCACGCATCTGGTCGGTCAGTGGGTCGGACCCGCAAACTGACGTTGCCCACGAGTTCGGCGTCGAGTCGGGCCTTGAGGAGTCTGGCGGTGAGTTTCGAGCCTTCACGACCGGCGAGCGGCGACGTGTTGATACCGATCGACATCGACAGTGCAGGCTCGTCCACGGCGATGACAGGCAGCGGACGAGGATCCTCGGGATCGGCGAGCGTCTCTCCAATGGTGATCTCGGCGAACCCCGCAACAGCAACGAGGTCACCCGGCCCAGCGGAGTCGACTGGGACTCGTGTGAGGTGCTCGGTCAGGTACAGCTCCGCCACCTTGGCCCGCTCGATGGTTCCGTCCGTTCGACACCACGCCACCTGCTGGCCGCGACTGATCGTGCCCTCCACCACTCGACACAGTGCGAGCCGACCGACGTAGGGGTTGGCATCAAGGTTGGTGACCCACGCCTGGAGTGGGTGGCCCTCGGTATAGGAAGGGGCGGGAATGGTGGCCAGGATCAGCTCACACAGCAAGGAGAGGTCCGTTCCGGGTGTCGCCGGGTCGTCACTCGCCCATCCGTCTCGGCCGGAGCAGTAGACGATCGGAAAGTCGAGTTGGTCATCGCTCGCCTCGAGGTCCATGAACAGTTCGTAGACCTCGTCAACGACTTCGGACACCCGGGCATCGGGCCGATCCACCTTGTTGACCGCCAGAATCACGGGAAGTTCGGCGGCGAGGGCCTTGCGGAGCACGAAGCGCGTCTGAGGGAGCGGGCCCTCCGCAGCGTCGACCAGGAGCACGATGCCGTCGACCATGGTCAGGGCCCGTTCGACCTCTCCACCGAAGTCGGCGTGCCCCGGGGTATCGACGATGTTGAAGGTGGTGTCGCCCCAGTGCAATGAGGTGTTCTTGGCGAGAATGGTGATGCCCTTCTCTCGCTCGAGATCCATGGAGTCCATGACCCGCTCCGCGATGTCGGCGTTCTCCCGGAAGGCCCCCGACTGCCACAGCAGGGCATCGACCAACGTCGTCTTGCCATGGTCCACGTGGGCCACAATGGCGACGTTGCGCAGGTCAGAGCGGGTGGAAGGCATCAGACGACTGTACGCCGTCGGCTCCGGGCCCTAGAACGGCACCTGCATGCTCTTGACGATGCTGGAGGTCATCATCGTCACGGGGGCATGCTTCATGACGGCGTTGACCACAGCCGAGGTGGCGCCGTGCTTCACCATCATCACCTTGGCGAGCTCGCGCGAGTCCTCCTGGTTCTTGTCCACGAGCTTGCGAACCCGCTGGCGCCACCGGGCGACGGCCAAGGGGGCGCTCGCGGCGTCGGCAAGGGACAGGTCGTAGGCCAGGGCGGCGGCGCTGCGCAGGGCATTGGACGCTCCCACCCCCGCGGTCGGCAGGAAGCCGATGCCGGAGTCGCCGCACAGCGCCACCCGGTCGTCGAGGGCGGTGATGTCGGGCGCGCGCACGTCCTGCATGGGCCAGAGGAAGGGCTTGCTCCCTCCGGCCTCCCACAGGCCCGCGATCGCACCCGCCGCGGGCGCGTGCTCGGCCACGGTGGACTGCAGGGCCGCGATGATCGCGGCCGGATCTGCGTCAGGTGACGGCGAGAGTTCACGTGGCACCGCCACCGCCACGTTGATCCCCCGCGTCATCGGGTAGAGGCCGACGAACGCAGACGGTCCCCAGTACTCCGCGACCACGTCGGGCAACACGGCACCGGGCGGCGCCCACCACATCCAGGCGTCAAAACCGGTGTCGTGCGGCTGGACGTCGCCGAAGATCGACGCGCGCAGCGCACTGTGCATCCCGTCGGCGGCCACCGCGACGTCGCCCTCGAACGTCTCCCCATGCGCGGTGGTGACCGCGACACCGCCGCCCACCGCCTGCACGGCCACCGCGTGATGGCCGAAACGCATGGCACCAGCCGGGACAGATGACAGCAGCACGTCGATGATGTCGGCGCGCGTGACTCCGAGCATCGGGCCGAAGTCGGCGAGCAGCGCGCCAAGGTCCACCGTCTGGAGCAACTGCCCATCGGGTCCGTGGACCTCGTAGGTGGCGAAAGTCGTCGACCGGCGCGCGAGCTCACCGTACGAACCGAGGGCGTGGAAGACGGCACTGCCCAGGGGATACAGCCCGATGCCGTATCCCACCTCGCCGAACCCCTCGGCATGCTCGAGGACGACCACCTCGTGCGAGCCGGTGCGGCCCAGCAGCGCGGCGGTCGTGAGGCCCGCCATGCCCCCTCCGACGATGACGACCTTCATGGCGCCATGATCGTGGATCCGCCCCGGGAACGGAAGGGGTCAGCCCGTGCGGCCCAGGTACGCCGCTAGCGAGTCGAAGTAACTCTCCATGCCGGCCTGCGCCATGGCTGCCTGTTCCGTCGGCATGTCGCCGTACTGGGCGAATCGGACCCACGTCCCGCCGGCTCGGGGTTCCATGTCGATGACGATGAGATGGTGCTCGGCCTCGTCGTCACGTGCCAGGAAGTCCGACTCCTGCTGCGAGTACGACATCGTGTGCGCGAGGCGGCGGTCTTCGGCCACCTCGGTGTAGCGACCCCAGAAGTAGGCGATGTGACCGTATGACGAGGCATCCACTGCCACGGCCCAGCGTCCGCCGGCCGTGGGCTCCGACACGACCGAGCCGGGCACGACGCTGAGGTCGGTCGGCGCGTACCACTCCTCGAGCGCCTGGGGACTCGCCCACGCCGACCACATGAGCTCGATCGGCACGTCGAACGTGCGCTCCACGGAATACGCAAGGCGCGCCGCATGCTCGGGAGTGTCCATGGTGTCCGAGGCCAATTCACGGTCGGCCCGAAGGACAGCCACCGCCTCGACATCTGACTCCAGCCAGGCCACGTCGTCGAACTCCGCCAATGAGACCCACCGGACCGCGTCGTGCTGCTCCAGCGGTGCGGGTTCGCCGTCCACGAGGGTTGCGTCGTACAGGTGCAGGACGAGGCCCTCACCCAAGGGCCACTCCCCCGCCACGCGCCGGCCCACGGCGATCCCTACCCCGAGCTCCTCGCGGATCTCGCGCACCAGCGCCTGCTCCTCGGACTCCCCCGGCTCGACCTTGCCCCCGGGGAACTCCCAGCGGCCCGCCACCTGAGCGGGGCGAGTGCGCCGGGCAGCGAGGAAGCGCCCGTCCCGCTCGATCGCTGCCGCGACCACGACCGTGACGTGCGGTGCAGCATCAGGCAACGTCGATGCCCGCGTCCCGCCACGTCATCTCGGCCGCCTCGCCGGAGTCCGCGTGGACGAGGATGTAGTCGGTGTCGTACGTCGACACTCCCAGGATGCCGAGCCCGGCCTGTGCCAGCGGTGTCGTGAGCGACGACATGACGCCCGTCACGGAGAAGTCGATCGTGCCTGCCACGCGATAGGCAAGCCAGGGACCGACCGTGCTCTGGGCCTCCACCGCGTTGCCCGCATCGGTAATGATGCTCAGTTCGTCCCTTGATCGCGACACCGAGACGAAGGGCGATGCCCACACCGCTTCCGGGATGCTGGCATCCGGAGCGAGGCGGTGGACGGCGTACTCGCCCGGGACCCTGGCCACGTGAATCGTCATGTGCACCATCCTGTCGGGCCCCCTGCCGGGCGTCCCGCCGGCCCTGCTCGCGGGCCTCCTACCGGGGCCATCCGGTGTAGGCCTCGGCGAGGTACGCCGAGCCGCGGTCGGACGAGACGATGCGCCTGAGCTCGCCGATCTGTCGACGTGCGTCGAAGGCGTCGCCATCCGGGCTCAGGTGCAGCATCTGCGTCATCCAGTACGAGAAGCTCTCCGCCTTCCAGATGCGGTCGAGCGCGCGCTCGGCGTACTCGTCGAGGGCATCCGTGTCGCCCGTCGCGAGGGCACGGGGGATGACGTCGGCGAGGACGGCGACGTCGGTGAGCGCGAGGTTGAGGCCCTTGGCTCCGGTGGGCGGGACAGTGTGGGCGGCATCCCCGACCAGGAGGAGCCGACCGTGGCGCATCGTCTCGTCCACATAGCTACGGAAGGGCAGCACGGACTTCTCCGTGATCGTGCCGGTGCGCAACTCGAATCCGTCGCCTGCGGTTCGCGCGACGAGTTCCTCCCAGATGCGGTCGTCCGGCCATTGCGCGATGTCCTCGTCGGGCGAGACCTGAAGGTACATCCGCTGCACCGTGGGGGTGCGCTGGGAGATGAGCGCGAAGCCGCGGTCGGAGTGCGCGTAGATGAGCTCCGGCGCACTGGGGGGCGCATCGGCGAGGATGCCGAGCCAGGCGTAGGGGTAGGTGGTGAAGTACTCGCGGCGCTCGGAGGCGGGGACGAGCCCCCGGCAGTACGAGCGCGACCCGTCGGCTCCCACGACGATGTCGGCGCGCACCTCCTGCCGTTCGCCCTCGCTGTCGGTGAAGCTCAAGACGGGCGCCGTGAGGTGGTCCACGACGGCCACCTCGCTCACCTCGAAGCGCACGTCCCCGCCGTCCCGCGCACGGGCATCTGCGAGATCGGCGAAGACGTCCTGCTGCGGGTACAGCCATACGGCAGCGTCCACGAGGTCGCGGAAGTCGATGCGGTGGCCGCGCCCCCGGAAGCGGAGTTCGATGCCGTCATGCTCGTGCCCGTCGCGCAGGACTCGATCGGACACCCCCTCGTCGACGAGCATGCTCACGGCACCGGCCTCGAGGATGCCGGCGCGATTGGCCGTCTCGATCTCGTGCCGCGAGCGCTCCTCGACGACGATGCTGTCGATCCCGCGCCGCCACAGGAGGTGGGAGAGCATGAGCCCCGCAGGCCCTGCGCCCACGATCGCCACGGTCCGTCGCTGGGCAGCGGTCACGCTCGCATCCTAAGGTGCGGCCATGACGTGGTACTCAGAGATTCCGGCCCGGCGCGCACG
>JALRFT010000051.1 GCA_023261915.1 Acidimicrobiales bacterium
GCTTCGTCCTCGTCCACGAAGTAGCCGTCACGGATGCCCCACTCGGCGATGGTGTCAGCAACACGGTCGGCCACCTGCTTGAGCGACCATTCCCGCTCCGAGGTCCCCGGCGTTCCACGGAAGTACTTCTGGGCGACGATGTTGGTGGCGTTGAGCGACCAGTCGACGGGGAACTCGACGCCGAGTTGCTCGAACGCCACTGCGCCGTCGCGATAGTTCGTGATCCGGGCATCACGTCGCTCCCACTCGATCTGGTCGTAGGGATGGACACCAGCAGTGGTGAAGTGGCGGCTGATGCCGATGCCAGCTCGTTCAGGAGCGAGGGCCATGACGTGTCCTCCGGATGTAGATGCAGATGTTTGGTTCGTAGGGAATTTCAGGTTCCGAGGAGCTTGATGCCACCGTAGGCAGCACTTGCGACGACCACTACATGTCGTGGTTGTACGCCCCCCTACTCCTCGGGGCCCACAAGATGCGGATTGGTATTACACCACCGTAATTACAGACCTGTCAACGCTTGTCCGAAATTGCTTCACTGGCAACCGATCTGCGGCCCCGGGGGCCGCCGTGACGTCCGGGCCATGGCGCCTAGCGGCAGGTTGGAACCGGTTCCAGCTCCCAGCCGGGAATCCCCCGACCAGTAGCCCCCGGTCCACCGACCTCGTCCGCACGCGGTCGAAGGCCTACGTTCCGCCACCGGCGCCATAGCCCGTGATCAAGTGCGACCCTAGAGAGGTCTGCCTGTGTATTGGAAGAGGAACAACCCTGTGAATTTCCGGTGGATTACTCCCCCGTCATCCACAGGTATCCACAGGCTCGAGTCAGGCCGCCGGACGCAGGGACGCCGCGGTTGCGGCATCGTCACGTCGGGCAGCGACCAACTCGGCAGTGAGCGAACTCGCCATGGCAGGACTGAAGAGCATCGAGAAGTGGCCGTGATCCTTGACGAGCAAGTTCGTGGCGCCGAGTTCAGGTTCGCGGACCATGGCGCGACTCGCCGGCACGATGAGATCAAGGTTGCCGTAGTACGCAACGAAGCGTGTCGGAAGTGGGCGGGCCGAGGAGCGCAACAACACCATCTCCGGAGCATCGGGACGGAGTTGATGGGCGACGGTGGCAAGGCCGGTGGCACTCACGGCTCGCACGTGACGGGCGAGCGCCACACCCCCGTGCGGCGAGGCAATGGTGGCGCAGGTGTTGACCCCGCTGAGACCGAGCACCTGGATGGCGTAGCGGGCGATGATCCCCCCAAGGGAGTGACCGACCAGATGGATCTGGTCGACGCCGAAGTGCGCACGGGCCTGTTCCACCCGCCGACCGAGATCCTCGGCGAGATGCGGTAAATCGGCCTTCATCGGGTTGTAGTTGACCGCATGCACCCGATCGAACCCGGCCGTCTCAAGACGACGGGCCACGTACCACCAGTTTGAGCGGTTGGCGCCGTAGCCGTGGATCAGCAGCACCGGCACGTCGGCTACAGATCCCGCTGCCGGTTGAGAAGGGGCGAGCAGTTGCTCGGTCATGCCAAGCGGCCACAGCCCCACCGTCAATGCCGTCGAGGCCAACTCTCGGAGTTGACCGGCGTAGGTCCCCGGCCGCGTCAACGCCTTGGCCAGTCGCCCCACCGGTTCGGTGACACTGCGCAACGGATCCACGACGATCCCCCCTTTGCTGCACGGACCCTGGCGGCTTCCCGCAGGCCCCCTCGCCGACGCGAAAGCGTCAACGCCGTGCTCCCTAAGTTTCGCAGAGTCCCTCTACGAAGTGGTGGCACCCCAGCCGGTAGCGTCACGGCGTGACGTTCCGTCAGATTCACCCCTCCGATCACAGCATCCCGGTCACCGACCTTTTAGGTGCCTACGCACCTGATCCCCAAGTGGTGGCCGCGGCAGCTCAGCAGGGGGCGCCGTGGATCCGGGTCAACATGGTGGCGAGTGTGGACGGCGCCATGAGCCTCGAGGGCCGCAGTGGCGGTCTGTCCTCACCGGCGGACAAGGCTGTGTTTCGCGTGTTGCGCACACTCGCTGATGTGGTCGTGGTCGGCGCAGGAACCGCCCGCACCGAGGGCTATGGGCCGGTGCGTCTCGATGAGGACCTCATGGACTACCGACGGAGCGAGGGCCGCCCGGCTCTCCCCCGGCTGGCAGTCGTCACCAACTCGGGAAGTCTGCCCGCCGATCAGCCGTTCAGCGACCCGCAACGGCGAACGCCGGACGACGAGCCGGTGCTGGTCCTCACGTCAGCCCGTGGCGCCGAGGTCCTCAGCCACTCCGGCGATCACCTCGAGGTGGTGGTGACCGGCAACGACGAGGTCGACCTCGTGGCCGCCATGGCCCACCTGGCAACCCTCGGACACGTCGTGGTCAGCGAGGGAGGTCCAGCGCTGAACACCTCGATGCTCCGGCGCGGACTGCTCAATGAGCTGTGTCTCACGATCGCTCCGCTGATCACCAGTGGCGCCGCAGGGCGCATCGTGGCGCCCGGCCTCGATGAACCCGTCGCCACCGAACTCACCCACGTGTTCGAATCAGCAGGGAGCCTGTTCACCCGGTGGGCGGTCAAACCCCATTCGTGAACGCCGGTTCAGACCGGTGAGGGCTTGGGAGGGGAGGACTTCGTGAGCAGGCCGATCTCGCGTTCGAAATCGGCAGGATTCTCAAAGCCCTTGTAGACGCTCGCAAACCGGACGTAGGCGACAGGGTCCAGCGTGCGGAGGTGATCAAGGATGGCCATGCCAATGAATTCGGAGGAGACGTCGCCGCCTGCGGCACGGACCCCGTCAGCCACATCACCGGCAACAGCAGCAATGCACTCCTCGTCGAGCGGACGACCCTTGGCCGCTGAGCGGATACCGGATTCGACCTTGGTCAGGTCGAAGGGCACCCGGTCACCCGAGCGCTTGACCACCATCACAGGCCGCTCATCACAGCGCTCGTAGGTCGTGAACCGGTGCCCACAGGCGCTGCACTCACGACGACGCCGGATAGCCGAGCCGTCATCAGTGGTTCGGGTGTCGAGGACACGACCGCGCGAACTCGTACACACGGGGCAACGCATTTCGCAAACGGTAGTGCGCCCCACCGTCACAACGGTGGCATGGGCGAGACGTTGTGTCACCCGGATGACACTCTCTCGATCAGGGCAGCAGACCTTCAAGTGGGATGCGCTGACCAATCTGGAGCTCTGCGCCGCCAGCCCGTTCACCCAGGGCGTGCACGAGTGGCCGTAAGTCACCCTCCCCTTGCAAGGAGGCCGCAATCGACCACAGCGTGTCACCAGCGGCAACCACGTGGACGTCGGGCAGCGCCGCAGCACGTTGAGACACCTCGGCAGCGGCTGACTCGGCCCGGGCTGCGAGCAGGGGCTGGGCTACCGCCACGAGCACCGCCACGACGCTGAGGGCCACGACCAGACGAGCGACCATCGCCACCACGGGACGTCGGGCCGGCAACGGCTCCACTTCGGCCACCGCATGAGGCACCGACGCCGGGGCGATCGCGGCCTCGGTCACGAGCCGCAGGGCTGGCCGGCCCCGATCGAGGCGTTTCCGCAGATGGTCGGGAAGTCGGAGTTGTTCAGCGGGGACGATGACTGCTGCCATGAGGATCATTCTCCTGAGCCGGTGTGACAACCCGTTGGGCTGGCACCGGGCCCAACCCGGTGGCAGCCCCGGCGTAGCCCGGGCCTCCCCGGCCCCCGAACCCAGAAAGCCCGGGATTACAGGGGATCTGCCACGCACGGACAGTCACGAACACTTGTTCGGTCACCATCGAACCACGAACACCTGTTCGTCGTCAAGCCGAACAGGTGTTTGCCCCGGCGCTCACCCACTGGTACCGTGACGAACATCCGTTCGCCCAATGAAATCGGGCACCGTCCCGGGAGGACCCACCGTGACCGCACCCAAGCTGACTGACCGCCAGGAGCAGATCCTCACCTTTATCGACCAGGTGATGAGGGAGCGGGGCTATCCGCCCTCAGTCCGCGAGATCGGCGGGGCCGTGGGGCTCACCTCCCCCTCGACCGTGCACTCCCATCTCGCCACGCTCCAGAAACTTGGCTGCCTCCGGAGGGACCCAACGAAGCCTCGAGCCATCGAGGTCCGCTACGACCCGGCGTCAGGAGCCGTGCTGGACCGGGCCCCCGTGCGCCACGTCCCCCTCATCGGCGACGTTGCTGCCGGCACCGACGTGCTCGCCGAACAGAACGTGGAAGAGCTCCTCCCCCTCCCTGCCGACCTCACCGGCGACGGTGACCTGTTCATGCTGCGGGTCCGAGGGGATTCCATGATTGACGCCGGGATCTACTCGGGTGACTACGTCGTGGTGCGTTCCCAGCCCAATGCCAACAAGGGCGACATCGTGGTGGCAGGGATTCCTGGAGACGAGGCAACCGTGAAGACGTTCAACCGCAAGGGAAACAACATCGTTTTGCACCCGGCCAACGCCGCCATGGAGCCGATGGTGTTCAAATCCGACGAGGTCACCATCTTTGGCCGAGTGGTTACCGTTTTGCGCAAACTCTGAGGGCCAGACCCCAACGTCGGTTCACCCGAGCTTGGCGATCGCCTCCCGGTACCGCTCCAGTGGACGAGCGGTTCCGAGATCTGGCGTGTCGAACACGTCGACCACCACACCGTCGGCATCAATGAGGAACGTCCCCCGGTTGGCGCAGCCCACCACCTCGTTGAACACGCCGTAGGCCTTCGCCACCTCGCCGTGCGGCCAGAAGTCAGAAAGCACCGGGAACCCGTAGTTCTCCTCCTCGGCCCAACGAGCCTGCACGAAAGGCGAATCACAGGACACGGCGAGGACCTGGACCCCAGCCTCGGCAAAGACCGCAGCGTCGTCCCGCAGACCACACAGCTCTCCGTGACACACACCGGTGAAGGTGAAGGGATAGAACACCAAGGCCACGGCACTCTTGCCTCGGTAATCCGCCAGGCTCACTGTCCCGCCTGTCGGGTCCTTCAAGCTGAACTCCGGTGCCTGCTGACCGATCTCAATCCCCACGATGCCCTCCAGGTAGTTCACGCCCTCATGACGTGATGACGGCCAGAGGCTACCCACCGTCTCAACACGTTTCACCTTCTGGGTGACCGCCCAGCAGGGGCGCCACAGTTACTAGGTCCCTAGCAGCACGCTGCAGAGGCCACGATGGACGGCGTCGAGCCGCTCCCGCTCGACGAACTCCCCCGCAGTGTGGGCAATGGTGGCGTC
>JALRFT010000173.1 GCA_023261915.1 Acidimicrobiales bacterium
CGCGAGAAGCTCGCGATCATGCCGTTGTTGGCCGCGAGCATGTCGCAGGCATCATCGCGGGAGTAGCCACCGGAGAGGGCGACCACGCGCAGGACCTTCGGATGGTCGATGAGCACCTTGTAGAAGTTGTTCTCGCTCGGCAGTGACAGCTTGAACATCACCTGCTGGCCCTCGGGCACGCGGTCGAGGCCGGCGAGGAGGGCATCGCGCAGGATGGCCTCGCTCTGGGCCTTGTCGTCGCTCTTGATGTTGACCTCGGGCTCGATGATCGGCACAAGGCCGTGGCCGAGGATCTGCAGCGCGAAATCGAACTGCTGGTCGACGACGGCCTGGATCCCCGCGGGGTTGGCGGAGTTGATGACCGAGCGCATCTTGGTGCCGAAGACGCCCTTGCTCACTGCTCGCTTGCACAGGTCATCGAGGTGCGGCATCGGCTTCATCACCTGGGCGCCGTCGACCTCATCGGCGAGGCCGAGGTCGACCTTCACCAGCGGCACGACGCGCTTGACGTCCCAGAGATAGGACGGGGTGGGCTGGCCCTCGCCGAGGCCGGTGCCGACGTGGTGGTGTGGTCACGCACTCTCGAACAAGTCGAGGCGACCGCCGCCGCCATCCGTGATCTCGGTGTCCGCGCCCACGCCGCAGTGGTCGATGCCGGCGATGCCGACGCAGTGGAGGCCGGTGTGTCCGAGGCCGTGGCCGTCATGGGCCGACTGGACGTGGTGGTGAACGTGGTCGGCGGGGCCATGCCCCGGCCGGCGATGGCCACCAAGGACCGCCACCTCCAGGCGGCCTTCGACCACAACGTCGTGACCGGGCTACGCCTGGCGCGCTCAGCTGTGCCGTACCTGCTCGATACCGGTGGCGGTTCCATCGTGATGATCTCGAGTGCCGTCGGGCATCTCGTAGATCGCGGGTACCTCGCCTACGGCACCGCCAAAGCCGCCGTCGACCAGTCGGTGCGGATGTTGGCGGCTGATCTCAGTCCCCGCATCCGGGTGAACGCCGTGGCGCCCGGCGCTGTGTTGACTGAGGCCCTCGCCTTCATCGCCGAAGATGAACCCACCCGCACCGCCATTGAGTCACGCACCCCGATGCGCCGCATCGGCGACCCCGACGACATTGCGGCAGCCGTTCTGTACCTCGCTTCAGATGCCTCGTCGTACGTGACCGGTCAGATCATCGCCGTCGACGGGGGTCTCACCACGCCCAACTTCGACCTCGGACTGCCCGACCTGTAGACCGAATCACAGCCCGACGGATCAGCGAATGACCCCGTCGTTGCGCAATGCCGCCAGTTCGTCGGACCCGAGACCGAGTTCGCCGCCGAGCACGGCGTCGGTGTCCGCACCAAGCGCCGGAGGCGGTGACTCCGGGGTGCCGTCGGGAACCGAGGAGATCTTGACGGGGTTGCCCGGCACCACGGCGGGCTCACCCCCGTCGGGCCCCACCACTTCGACCAGCATGTGACGTGCCGCGAGGTGAGGGTCGGCGAGTACCTGGGGTGCGCTGAACACCGGGCCGGCGGCAATTCCCGCCGCCGCCAGCGCGTGACACGCCTCGACACTGGTCTTGGCGGCAGCCCACGCGTTCACAGCCACCCGGATGTCGTCAATGTTGGTGCGCCACAACGCCCGGGTGGCGAAACGGTCGTCGTCGATCCATCCCGGTTCGCCGATCAGTTCGGCCAGTCGGGCGAATTCGTGTTCGCGCCCCACCTGCACCACGAACCAGCCGTCACCGGCACGGAAACCATCGAGGATCATGGCCAGACCCGTCTCAGGATCGGGGCGCATCCCCATCGACCACCAGTTCACGACGACGTCGGCGAAGGTGACCATGGCGTCGAACATCGCCACATCGACGTACTGGGCGTCACCCGTGAGGTCGCGCTGGCGCAACGCGGCGAGAATCCCGATGACGCCGTACAGCGCCGTACCGATGTCCCCGAGCGCCCCCACCGGGGACGCCACGGGAGGTTCGTCGGGAAGGCGCTTCCAGTCGTACATGCCACTCATGGCTTCGGCCACCGCGGCGTACGCCGGCCACCCGGCATAGGGGGTGGCGGTGGTGTTCCCGAACCCCGACACGGACAGGTACACAACACCGGGGTGCACGGCCCGAACGTCCTCGAACCCGAGTCCCTTGGCGGCGAGTGAACCGGACTTGAAGTTCTCACAGACCACGTCGAAGTGCGGGGCTAACCCCAGCACGAGGTCCCGGCCCGCGGGCGTGCCGAAGTCGATGGCGACGCTGCGCTTGCCAAGATTGTTCCGCACAAAGGTGGCCCCCATCGGCGCCCCGTCGGGCCCGGGCATGGTCGGCAACGATCCCCGGCCGAGGTCACCGGAGCGGGGGTGTTCGACCTTGACGACCTCAGCTCCGAGGCGGGCGAGGAGCTGGGTGGCGAACGGCAGTGCCTGCATCTGTTCGAGGGCCAGCACGCGGACGCCACGCAGCGGGAGTGCAGGGTCGGTCACGCCGCCACCCTACCGGCCCGCCGGGATCTGACGGGGCGTCAGAAGTCGACCACCTCAGGCGGTAGTGTGCCGCCATGCGCGGCATCATCTCGTGGGGAACCTGTGTGCCCCATTGGCGCCTTGACCGCACCAGCATCGCGGCCGTGGCCGGTCAGGGAGGGGGCCGCGGCACCCGTTCGGTGGCCTCGTTCGACCAGGACGCCGTCACCCTCGCCACCGAGGCAGCACGCCACGCTCTCGCTGACGCTCCAACACCCGACACCCTCATGTTCGGCACCGTCAGTCCCCCCGTCGCTGATCACACCAATGCTTCGGTCATCCACGCCGCCCTCGGACTTCCCGCTGAGGTCGCTGCCCTCGATCTCGGGGCGAGTGTCCGCTCGGTCATCGGTGGCCTCGGGTTGGCCGCCCGCACGGGCGGCACCGTGGCACTGGCAGCGGCCGATCTGCGCACCGGGCGCGCCGGCTCCGCCGAGGAATCCGGCGGCGGTGACGCCGGAGCCTGCGTGCTCGTCGGTGAAGACAGCCCCGGGGCCCCGGTCGTGGCCGAGGTGGTGGCGCACGCCAGTGCGACGGCCGAGATCCTCGACCGCTGGCGCATCCCTGGTGAGACGGTCAGCCGGACCTGGGATGAGAAGTTCGCCGAGGTGGCCCTGCGACCCCTCGTCACCGACGCACTGCATCGGGCGCTCGCCTCAGCCGGGGTGTCGTCGTCGGACGTGGCCGTCGCCGTCGTCGACGCCCCCAGCGCCCGCATCGGGGCGGCGCTGGCCCGAGTGGTGGGGGCACAACGCACAGCCGATGACCTGTCCGCCACGGTGGGCATCACTGGAGCGGCCCACCCGCTGCTGTGTCTCGCCAACGAACTCGAGCGTCTCGCCGCCGAAGGTGACGAAGGCGGCACCCTCGTCGCCCTCGTGCACGCCGGAGACGGCGCCGACGTCATCGTGTTCCGCACCACGGCGGCCCTCGGGGCCCACCGCGGCGGCGCCACCGTGGCCGATCAGCTCGCCGTGGGGGCACCCGTGGCCTACGGACGGTTCCTGTCGTGGCGCGGGATGCTCGAAGTCGAACCGCCCCGCCGGCCCGAACCGCAGCGAGTGTCCGCCCCGGCAGCATGGCGGGCAGCAACCTGGAAATACGCCTTCCGTGGTTCACGCGACACCACTACCGGATCAGTTCACCTGCCACCCTCACGGGTGTCCGCCGACGGTGAGCGCACCGATGAGATGGAGCCCGCAATGCTGGCGAGCGCCGAAGGCACCGTCGCCACGTTCACCGTGGATCGGGTGGCGTACTCACCGAGTCCACCGATCATCTTCGCCGTCGTCGACTTCGACGGCGGGGGCCGGTTCCCTGTCGAACTGTGCGACCTCAGTCCCGACGAGATTGCTATCGGATCACGAGTGGCGTTGACGTTCCGGCGACTCCACGCTGCCGACGGGATCCCGAACTACTTCTGGAAGGCGCGACTCATGCGCCAACCTGTCGCCGTCGAAGCCGAGGAGGCCTGACCATGGCGTCACACTCCCTGCGCGACCAGGTCGCCATCGTGGCCATGGGGTGCACCCCGTTCATCGAGCACTGGGACAAGGGTCTTGACGACCTCGCCGTGGACGCTGTTGTTGACTGCCTGTCGGGAACCGGCCTCACCACCAATGAGATCGATGCCTTCTGGCTCGGCACCGCCCAGGGCGGCATGAGCGGCATCACCCTCGCCCGCCCGCTGCAGCTACACAACAAGCCGGTGACGCGGGTGGAGAACTACTGCGCCACCGGGTCAGAAGCGCTGCGTCAGGCGGTGTACGCCGTGGCGGCCGGGGCCTACGACGTGGCCATGGCCGTCGGTGTGGAGAAAGTGAAGGACTCCGGCTTCCAGGGACTCAACGCCGTGCCGCCCCCCAACGACGGCACGGCTCGTTCCCTCACGGCAGCCGCCATGTTCTCCATGGTCGCCCCTGCCTACGCCCGCCGTTACGGCGTGGATCCCAGCGAGTTGCGGGCGGCGATGGCCCGGGTGGCGACGAAGAACCATGCCAACGGTGCCCGTAACCCCCGCGCCCAGTTCCGCCGGGAGGTGTCGGCCGAGCAGGTGTGCAACGCCCCGGTGGTCGCCGGAGACCTCGGGGTGTTCGACTGCGCAGGTGTCGCCGACGGCGCCGCCGCTGCCGTGGTGTGCCGGGCTGAGGACGCCCACCGCTTCACCGACCGGCCGCTGTTCGTGAAGGCGCTGTCGTTCGTGGCGGGCAATGGGAGCGGACTCGGGGATCCGGCCTATGACTACACGACGTTTCCCGAAGTGGCGGCCACCGCCGCCGACGCCTACCGCCAGGCCGGCATCACGAACCCCGGGGCCCAGCTCGCCATGGCCGAGGTGCACGACTGTTTCACCATCACTGAACTCGTGCTCGCCGAGGACCTCGGGTTCAGTGAGCGGGGCACGGCGTGGCGCGACCTGCTCGACGGGCGGTTCGACCGTGACGGTGACCTCCCAATCAACCCCGATGGTGGCCTGAAATCCTTCGGCCACCCGGTGGGTGCGTCAGGTCTGCGCATGTTGTACGAGGCGTGGCTGCAGTTGCGCGGCGAGGCCCCCGCCGAACGGGCGATCAGCACGGTGGGTGCCGGACGGACGCGGGCGCTCACCCACAACCTCGGTGGCTACCCCGGTGAGATGGTGAGTTTCGTCTCAATCGTCGGTACCGAACTCGACTGACCCGTGCACCCGGCGACGACCGGGTGGCGACAACCCAAGGAGCACCCGTGGCCATCACTGCTGAGGACCGCA
>JALRFT010000200.1 GCA_023261915.1 Acidimicrobiales bacterium
CCCCCACCAGCTCGCTGAACGTCTGCCCACCGGCACGATTCAACTCAACCAGCGCGTCGTGTCCGTCGACCGCCAAGGGGCGACGACCGATGCTGGGACCCGTCACCTCGGCGACCACGTGGTGGTCGCCGCCGAGGGTCCCGCCGCTGCTGCGCTCCTCGATCTAAAACCCGTGGCCGGTCACGCCGTGTCCTGCTGCTGGTTCGCTGCCCCGCAGTCTCCTGTGGCCAAACCGCTCCTGTTCCTTGATGCCGACAACAGCGGGCCCGCACTCAATGTGGCCATGATGAGCGAGGCGCAGCCCCAGTACGCACCGACCGGGCAGGCGCTCATTGCCGCCGCGTGCCCTCGCCCCAACCGGGGACCCGATCTTGGTCCGGTCCCTCCCTCACAGGAGCTCGCCGGAGAGGTCACGGCACAGATGCGCTCGTGGTTCGGCGAGCAGGTTGACGAGTGGCGACTGCTCCGCGTGGACCACATCGAACACGCCCAGCCTGTTCAGGTCCCGCCCTTCTCCCCACGCAAGCGAGTCACTGTGGCCGACCGGATCTGGGTGTCGGGTGACCACCGAGACACCTCATCAATCCAGGGTGCACTCCACTCGGGGCGTCGTGTGGCTTCAGCAATCCTCGCCAGCTAGCGCGCTCTCCCGCTGGAATCCCGGCAACGAGGGGAAGCATGTAACTGTCTCGGGGGGATACGAACGGCAATATTTCTGCCATGTTGCAGCACAGATAGTCGCCGTTACCCTCACTACGTCGGTGCGCATCCATCACTGTGAACGCTCTGCAGAGGATCGCACGTGTCTGACGCCACCCCATCGCCCGACGATTCCCCCATCGATTCCGAAGGCTCCAACGAGGCTCAACTGCTGCGGCGCCGTCAGCGTGTCCTGGCCCTCATTCTCGCCCTCGCTCTCATTGTCGCCGTGGTGGCTCTGTTCCTTCCGCAACCGACCACAGTGGTGGTGAGCCGAGACGAGTGGTGGTGGTGCCACCGAAACCAACGCGGCGAGCGAGCAGTTTGCGGGATGAGCGCCTACGAAGTCTGGCTGGGGCTCGGCAATGTTGGCTCGCAAGAGGACTTCCTTGCGTCGCTTCGAGGGCCTGAGGGGACAACCGGGCCCGAGGGAGTGCAAGGGATTCGAGGACCCGCAGGCCGTACCGGTCTGTCCGCATACGCCGTCTGGCGCCTACTCGGCAACGAGGGAAGTGAACAGGACTTCATCGATTCACTGCAAGGGCCACAGGGGGAGCAGGGACCGGCCGGTACCGAGGGCGCTCTGGGGGCTACCGGTCCGCAAGGAGTAGTCGGCCCAGTCGGGGCGATCGGGCCGGCGGGGCCTCAGGGGGCCGAGGGCGCAACTGGTCCCCAAGGGGTCATCGGTCCTACCGGCGCAGCGGGTCCCACCGGTGCGAGCGGCGTGACCGGGGCACAAGGGGAAACGGGACCACAAGGTGCACAGGGCGACACCGGACCCCAAGGGGCGGTCGGGCCAACCGGCGCCGTCGGACCCACGGGTGCGAGCGGGGACCCAGGACCACAGGGCGCGCAGGGCGCGACCGGGCCACAAGGGGCAACTGGACCCCAGGGACTTCAGGGCATTCCCGGACCACAGGGCGACACCGGGCCACAGGGTGCGCCGGGACCAGTGGGCGCAACCGGGGCACAAGGGCCACAGGGCGATACCGGGCCTGTGGGCGTCGGTGGATTCGGCAGTTTCCTCAGCCAACTCACCCAGCCGGCAACTGCGGCCAACACTGCGTACCCGATGACATTCACCGAGCCCGACCCCGACAGCAGTGGGGTGAGGGTGTGTCGAAGTGATGGCGTCTGCACTGACAGCCCGGCGTGGGACCCCGCAGTGCCGGGATCAAGAATCTCGTTTTCCCAACCCGGTGTGTATGACGTGCAGTTCTCCGCGCAGTTCGTTCGGCTGCAAGGAGGTCAGGCAACCGACCTCACGATCTGGATACAGCGAAACGGTGTCAACGTTCCATGGTCCAGTACCGACGTGTACACGGAGTCAAACAGCGTCCGAGCGGTCGCAGCTTGGAACTTCTTCGTCCCAGTCACCTGCACAGCAGGAGTCTGCGACTACTACGAGCTCGTGTGGTCGGCGAGCGAACCAGACGCCATCTTGTTGGCCGAGGGTCCGCGTACCAATCCGGACCGACCCGCAATCCCGTCGGTCATTCTCACGGTGGCCCAGGTAGGCAACCTGGGTGGGCCGTGAACCACTTACTTCTCGGCTGTCGATCGGGTCGTATCGGCGAATGAGATAACGATGCCGACCTCAGCAGCGGGTCGTCGACGCAGACGTCCAGCAAGGTCGATGAGCAGGAATTGGACGTGGTACCGACGCTTGATGGCATGCCGCACCCGCCCGTAGTCGGCTCCTCGAGCCAGCCGGGCCGATCCTCGCCATACTGGCGAACCGACGGCAACCACCCCTCGCATGTTGCACGGCGACACGCTCACATCAGCGTTGTTCGTCAGCCGTTTCACCTTCCCGCTGTCAGAACCAGTGGTGAATCCCACGGTGCCGTCACCTAGGTCGGCAACCCACACTGGTGTGATCACGGGTTCACCACTGCGACGGAACGTGGTCAAGGCGATGTACCGGTTGGAGGCGACATCAGCAGCAATCGATCCCACGACCCCCGACGATACCCGTGCGGCGATCGGCCCGATCAAGACCCCTCGTTCCCCACTCCCCGCACCCGCCGCATCTGGATCGGCCCTCGCGCCGTGGACGGGTCGACCGGCCTGCCCCGCTGGAGTACTTCGACCTCGCCCCGGGCAGCCAGACGACGCACTGCGCGCCGAACCGCTTCTCGTCGCACCTCTGGTCGCTCTGTTCGCACACTGCCACCAACGAACTCAACCGTCATTGGATCGACGGTTGCCCCGACGGTCTCGAGAGAAGCC
>JALRFT010000326.1 GCA_023261915.1 Acidimicrobiales bacterium
CGGCCGCCGCCGCAGCACGAGCTGCTGCTGCCAGTCCGGCCGGGGTGAGGTCGGCCGTGTGGGCGAACCCGGTGGTCTCACCGACGACGACCCGGATACCGGCACCACGATCACGCCCGGAGGTGAGTTCCTCCACCCGGCCATCATCGAGATAGGCGGACGAGGACGCCTTGTCCTCCACGAACACCTCGGCGAACTCGCCTCCAGTGGACAGCGCCACCTTCAGGGTGTCGGCCACGACATCGGCACCGACGACCTCGGTCAGATCGGCTCCATGATTGCTCGAGGACTGATTCATGGCGCTTTCCCTCCGTTGCTCACCACCGCTGCCTCTCGTCACGGTACCCCGGCGCCGAGGCGGGCAACGATGCGGAAGGGGATGGTTGGCTCGACCCCCCCGGGAGTCATAGGGTGACGTCGTGTCCGTAAGCGTCGGTCAGAGTGCGTCCCTCGAGTTGGAGATCTCCGAGGAAGACACCGCCATCGCCCTCCGATCGGGCACCCTCCCGGTTCTCGCCACCCCCCGCGTGGTGGCACTGGTTGAAGAGGTCTCCGTTGCCGCCGTGGGCGAGGCACTCGATGAGGGAACCACCACCGTCGGCATGAAGGTGCAGCTCGACCACCTCGCCCCCACTGCGGTGGGCCGCACCGTGGTGGCAGAGTCCACAGTGGCCGAGGTGAAAGGCCGCCGAATCTGCTTCGAGGTTTCAGTCACCGATGACCGGGGTCTCGTGGCGGTAGGCCGGGTCACCCGGGTCGTGGTCGACGTCGACCACTTCCTCGACAAGGCCCGCTGAACCTCCGTCCGCCATCGAACCAAGGCCCGGCCGGCGGAAGGGGTCGTACGGACTGCGGATTCAGCCCTGGCGTACCTCGGTGAGAAACGACGACATTGCACCCCACCATGCATCCGGCGCCTCGAACTGGGGGCTGTGCCCAGCATCGGGCAGCAGGGCGTAGCGGGCTCCGGGGATGGTGTTCGCCATCGCTTCCGACGCCGCAATGAACGGCACGTCTTGATCTCCGACGATGACGAGGGTCGGCACCGACAGTTCGGCGAGATCCGGCAATCGGCTCGGTGCCTGAGACATCTCGATGAGCATGGCGGCGAACATCTCCGCTGATGACCGTCGGGTCTTGGTGATACCCGTCTCGAAGTGTCCCGGCCGTTCGGCGCACACCCGCCGGTACGCCTCGGTGTCGAGGGGACCCGGTTCGGAGGCGGACGCCATCATGTCCGCAATGGCGTCAATGCCGAGGGTACGCACCGCCTGCACGCCAGCGTCGACCACGGCCGGATCAACATCGAGCTGCCCGTGATGGGTGTCCATGAGGATGAGTCCGACGAGGCGGTCGGGAGATTGCAGCGCAAGCGTCTGGGCGACCATGCCGCCCATGGAGTGCCCGAGCAGCACGAACTGGTCCCAACCAAGCAGATCGGCGATGGCGAGCATGTCGGCCGCCATGAGGTCGAAGGAATAGTCGTCCTCACTTCCCGGCTTGGCCGAGTCACCGTGCCCACGGTGGTCGGGGGCCACCACGTGATGTCCGAGATCGGCGAGGGGCTCGAGCCAATCGGCGAAGTCTTCCTTGGCGCCCGTCCAGCCGTGCACCAACAGCAAGGGGTGACCCCCCTCACCGGCCTCAAGGGCGGCGAAGGTGAGTCCGTTCGCTTCGAAGGTTCTCTCCCGGGTCATGCCGAGACGATACCCGCCCGGTTCGGACGTCACCCGGCGAACGCCCACCACCGTCAGTTGCCCGACACCTCTGGAGCCTGGCGGACATCGGCAGCGGCCGGGACGGTCACCGTGACTGGCTGGCGAGGTCGGATCACCTCGAGACGCACGACGGCACGGCCGGCTCCGGTTACGCCGGTGGGCAGGGCAACGGCCTCGATCGCCCGCACGAGTGGCTCGTCATCGACCCACACCACAAGGCCCCCTTCGAACTGCACCCCGGGCCCCATTCCGACGGACGGCGCGTTGGCGAGGCGGACCCGATGCCGTCGCACCGCTCCGCCGTCGAATACGTCGGCGACACCGCCATCAGCCGCCGCCGCTGTGGTGAGCACCGTGAGCAGACCGGAGAGAACTGGGGGACCCTGATCGGAACCGGCCTCGACCGCGGTTCTCCACCATTGGCCATCGTCACTCCCGGCGCTGCTCCCCAGTCCCGGGGCACGGAGGTAGACGGCGTCGGGCACCACGACCACCTCCACGGTGGTCACTTCGCCCGTCCCACCTGCGGTCCACTGACGCAGCACCAACGACGCCGCCCGACGACCCAGGTCCACGTCACCCGAGATCTCGCTCAACGGGGAGGTCACCCCATCGTTGAGGAGCGACACGGTGAGCCGCAGACCGGTGCTCCCAAGCGCCAGGGTGTTCGACGCTGCCTCGTGTATTCGTTGTGGATCTCCATCGATGGGTGTCGCACTGACACCAGTGTCACTGAAGACGTCGGCTACTGAAGATCCGACTGATGGAGGGGTCATGGCATCAGAAGCGGGATCGGACCCGCCCGATGGCCGTGGGGCGTCAGGGTTTCTCGGAACACCGACCCACAGCACCCCCGGGACGACGATCACCAGCGCGATTCCTGCCATGCGACGAGCGATCACTGCTCCTCCTCGGCCATAGGGTGGGGCGGGCCGGGGAGCCGAAAGCGGGAACGGTAACGGGGCGACAGCGAGACCGCTGGCGGAATTGACCACTGACCACCCGCCGTGGTCATACAGCCCGCACCACTACCCTCGCGGCGTGCGCCCTGATGACTCCGCAACCATTCCGGCACGCCCCCGGCGCCGCTGGTTGCTGTGGGTGAGGATTGTCGTCAGTGCGGTCGTCCTCGCACTCATCATCATCCGGGTCCCCGATTTCGACTGGTCGGGTCTGGTCCCATCCTGGGGTGTGAGCAACACCCTGTGGCTGGCGCTCGCCGCGGCGATCACCTTGGTGGGGTTCGCCCTGTCCACGTTGCGCTGGCAGACGGTCATGACTGCCATGGGCATGCGTCCCACTCCGCTCCACCGACTGTTCGGCCACTACGTCGCCGGACAGTTCGTCTCCAACGTTCTACCCACCACTATTGGCGGGGACGTGGTGCGGGTGTCGCGCCTCAGTCAGGAGCCACAAGATCCCGCCGACGCTTTCGCCTCCGTCGTCATTGAACGACTGACCGGTTGGTTAGTGCTGCCGCTCATCACCATCGTCGGGTTCACCGTCGACCCGTCGCTGCGAGACCTCGGCACCGCCACGACACTGGCACTCGCTATTGCCGGGGGCACTCTGGTGCTGCTCTTCGTGATCCTTGTCTTGGCGAACCACCCGCGGGCTTTGGGTCGCTTCGCGCAACGAGAAGGCTGGCGGCGGTTCGCTGGTGCCGTTCACACCGGAGTGGACCGTCTACGACGCCGACCGGTGGCTGCGCTGTGGGTGGTGGTGGCCGGACTCGCCTACCAAGGGTCCATGGTGCTGGCGGCGGCGGCGGCAGCGGCCGCGCTTGAGATCCCCAACGTCGGGGTGACCGTCCTTGCGGCGTTCCTGCCGGCCGTGCTCATCACCCAGGTTTTGCCGATCAGCATCTCAGGCCTCGGCGTACGCGAGGGCGCCTTCGTGCTGTTCCTCACTCCCCTCGGTGTCCCCACCGAACAGGCAGTGGCGCTCGGCCTCCTGCTGTATGCCCTGAATCTCGTCATGAGCCTCATTGGGGCACCGGCCTTCGCCATGGGCAGCCGCCGTAACGCCGTGGTCTGAATCCTCCAAGCCCGACGTCGTAGGTGGGGGTGTCGTTGGGTAGCGTTGAGGGGGTAGATCCCCCACGATGGCCCATCCCCCGACCCGGCGGCCCCCACCATGACCCGAATCCTTGACACCATCACCTGCCCCGCCGACCTCCGGCGACTCAGCCAGACCCAGCTTGAACAGTTGGCGTCAGAGATCCGGCAGCTGATCGTCGAGTCGGTGACCACCCATGGCGGTCACCTCGGTTCGAATCTCGGCGTCGTTGAGCTCACCCTCGCCATCCACCGGGTGTTTGATTCACCACGAGACATCCTCTTGTGGGATACGGGCCATCAGGCCTACGTCCACAAGATGGTGACCGGCCGGGCCGACGACTTCGCCAGCTTGCGGGAAGCCGGCGGCCTGTCGGGTTATCCGAGCCGGGCCGAATCCGAACACGACTGGGTGGAGAACAGCCACGCCTCCACCATCCTCTCCTACGCCCACGGTCTCGCCACCGCCCAAGCCTCCTCCGCCGTCGGCGAGGGACGCCGAGTGGTCGCCGTCATCGGTGACGGTTCGCTCACCGGTGGCATGGCCTTCGAAGGCCTCAACAACATCGGGCACTCTGGCCGAGACTGCATCATCATCCTCAACGACAATGGACGGTCGTATGCCCCGACCGTGTCACGTCTCGGGGAGACCCTGACGCGCATCCGGTCCAACCCGGTGTACATGCGCCGCCAAGCCCGACTCGAGCGCCTGCTCCAGGACGTCCCGCTCGTCGGCCCGCAACTCGAACGTGGTCTCGACGCCACGAAGGCGGCGCTGCGGGAGATGTGGCAGCCACCGGCCTTCTTTGAGACCTTGGGTGTCCGCTACACCGGTCCTTTCGATGGCCACGACATCCCTGCCCTCGAAGAGGCCATGCGTAATGCCGCGGCCATGGGTGGCCCGCAGGTCATCCACGTCCTGACCCACAAGGGCCGCGGCTACGCCCCGGCGGAAAACGATCCGGTGAAGCGTCTCCACGACACGTCGGAGGCCAAGCCGGGTTCTTACACGGCAGCGTTCACCGACGCTCTCATCGAAGTGGCCGAGGAGCATCCCGAGGTCGTGGCGATTACTGCCGCCATGCCCGACTCCACCGGGTTGCTGCCGTTCAAGGCCCGGTTCCCCGATCGGGTCCTCGACGTCGGCATCGCCGAACAACACGCCGTGACCGCCGCAGCGGGCATGGCCATGGGTGGCTTGCGACCCATCGTTGCGGTGTACTCCACCTTCCTCACTCGGGCCATCGACCAGGTGAACCTCGACGTCGGGCTCCACCGCCTGCCCGTCATCTTCTGTCTGGACCGCGCCGGTGTTACCGGCGACGACGGTCCGTCCCATCACGGCATCCTCGACATGGTGCTGTTGACCAAGGTGCCCGGGATGACCGTGTTCGCACCCAGCTCCTACCAGGAACTCAGCGTCATGCTGCGAGACGCCATGGACATCACCGACGGCCCCGTCGCCATCCGTTGGGCCAAGACCGCCGCCCGTCAGGCCGGTCCCGATGAGGTTGGTTCGGGCCTCTCCGCCCGCCAGCTCCGTGCGGGCACCGATCTGTGCATCATCTCGGTCGGCAAGATGCTCGATGCTGCCGAAGCGGCAGCCGACCAGCTCGAGGCTGACGGCGTGTCAGTCACCTTGTGGGACGCCCGAGTGGTCAAGCCACTCGACGAGGTCATGCTCGCTGACGCCGCCCGTCACCCCCACGTCCTCACCGTGGAGGACGGACTGCGCAGTGGCGGGGTAGGTGCGGCAATCGCCGACGAGGTGTCCGAACTCTCCCTCGGCGCACCCGAACCTCCTCGGGTGCGGGTGCTCGGCATCCCCGACGCGTTCCTGCCGCACGGCAAACCTGATGCCATCCTTGCTGAGGTGGGTCTCGATGCGGCGGGGATCACGGCCTCAGCGTTGAGCCTTCTCGCCGCCGAGCAACTCGACACTCCGCCACTCTGAGCGCCAACTCGTCGAGTGTCGACGGGAAGAGTTCAGCTGTAGAAGGGGCTGTCGCCCGCCGAGTGGTCGGTGACGTCAACGACCTCGGTGACCTCGGGGATGGCCTCGCGAATGGCCGTGGCGATGCCCTGAACCATGGTGGCCTGGCTCAGCG
>JALRFT010000159.1 GCA_023261915.1 Acidimicrobiales bacterium
GAAGCGCCCACAGATGAGTGACAAGGCATCGAAGGACAGCCAGTTGTTCCTCGGTGGGACCGTCCGGGCCGGAGATGGCACCGAGACAAGCGCTGGCTACGAGACGGGCATCAGTAGCGGGAAGTTGTCGTGGCATGGAGAGAAACAATAGGCCGCACCCCCATAGGAACGATCCTCGAACCTCGAGGATGTCAGGGGCTGATCCCGGTTGAGTTGCTGCGCTCGAGGCTCGCTCGGAATGAGCACCCCACTCAGGATCACGAGGGCAAAGATCAAGTCACTGCTAGCGGGCAATTGAATTCGCATCTGGTCTGGGAATTCCAAACGGCTCCAGATCAGATCGACGGCACCGCGGGGCTCGCCAGCAAGCACCGCCCTTGCCGTGACACCGGTCAGGGCTCCCGCTCCCCCGAGAGGGGTCCACCACTACCATGCGGCTATGAGCGGTCCAGTTCCACGATCCTTCTCCCCTGACAGTGCTGACACGGTGGTGATGGCTGACGGCCGGGTCGGTCATCGAGACCACATCGCTCAGAACGAGGTCATTGCCCGCCAGTTCTATGAAGTGACAACCGGTGTGTGGTGCCTCGTCGGGAATGGGCTGTCGAACCAGACCTTCATTGACGCTCCTGACGGGATCATCGCCATTGACACCGGCGAATCCACCGAAGAGATGCGTGAGGCCATCGGTGAGCTGCGTTCTGTCACCGACCGCCCCATCGTGGCTGTGCTCTACACGCATTTCCACTACGTCTGCGGAACGGAGGCCGTGTTTGAAGACGGTTCCCCCCGCAACACTCCCATCTGGGCTCACGAGCGGGTCGTATTCAACCGACAGCGGGCCGCCACCGAGATCGCTCCCGCCTACGGGCGCGGTCTCGCCGAACAATTCGCCATGCTGCTCCCCGATGACGGGCCCGACGGCCGCATCAACGTTGGACTCGGATTCTTCTTCCGCAACCCCACCCACACGCCCTTCACCAGCGTGTTCGTGCCACCGACCAACACTTTCGGCTCCTCAGCTCACATTGAGGTGGCGGGGCTACCCATTGAGGTGACCCACGCACCATCAGATGCCGATGACTCGGTGACGTACTGGTTCCCCACTCTGGATGTAGCCGTGAACAACCTCGTGTGGCCGGTGCTGTTCAATGTGTTCGCCATCCGGGGTGAGGAGTACCGCGACCCACAGGTCCTCCTCACCGGTATTGACCACCTGCTCTCCCTCGACGCCGAGTACCTCGTCGGTGCCCATGGCCCACCCATTTCGGGCCGTGACGTCATCGTGGACCGGGTCACGCGCTACCGGGACTCGATCCAGTTCCTGTGGGACCAGAGTGTGCGGCTCTCCAACCGCGGCCTGCTGTCCGCCGATCTCGGCCTCGCCGCACAACTCCCACCCGAAGCCGACGATGACAATCTCACCGCCGAGCGGTACGGGGTCACCGAACACCACCTCCGCCAGATCCGCTCCGGGCTGTTCGGGTGGTTCGACGGTGACGAGGCGCAGTTGTTTCCTCTGCCGTCGGCCGAGCGGGCCCGACGGCTGGTCGCCGGATTCGGGGGGGCTGACGAGGTCCGGAGTCAGGCCCGTGCTGCCCTCGACAGCGATGACCTGCGCTGGGCACTGGAACTGGGGACGTGGCTGGTCCGCAGCAGCGACACTCCTGGAGATCGAGCCCTCTTGGCCACGGCGCTGCGCACCGTTGCTCAACGCACCCCTGCGGCCAACATCCGCAGTTGGTGCCTGACCCGGGCCCTCGCTCTTGAGGGCACGATCGACACCACCCGACTCTTCCGTCACCGCTTCTCACGAAACCAGATCCTCGGGTCCACCCCCGATCACGGTGTGCCGGTGCTGCGAGTGCTGGTTGATCCGAAGCGCGCCCATGGACTGGACCTCCGTCTCGCCTGGGACTTCGGTTCTGGCCCCGTCGTGGGACTCCACCTCCGCAATTCGGTGGCAGTGCCGACCGACGGCTCCAATGCCAGCGCCACCATCTGCTGCGCCCCCGACGTGTGGGCTGACCTGTTGACCAATCGTGCCTCGCTCTCCGATGCCCTCACCGATGGTCGTGTCACCGTTGAGGGCGCCTCCGACGAGACTGTCGATGCGGCTCGCCGGGCCCTCGGGGTGTTCGAGGTTGACGGACTCCGGGCGTGACCGACGCACTGCCACGACCGACCCCGCCGTTCGACGGGAAGATCGAGCGTCTGATCGGCGATTCGACGCCGTCCCCCCTGCCGCGGTCGGGCCCGTCACCCGAGGCCCCGAACGTGCTGTTGATCCTGCTCGACGATGTCGGTTTCGGGACGTTCGGAACGTTCGGGGGTCCGATCCCCACACCGGGCCTCGACGCCGTAGCGGCCCGAGGCCTTCGCTACAACCAGTTCCACACCACCGCCCTGTGCTCACCGTCGCGGGCGGCTCTGCTCACGGGCCGCAACCACCATTCGGTCCACATGGGGGGCATCACCGAGATCGCCGGTGGCCACATCGATCACTCGGTAGGGAATCTCGAGCGCATCGACGAATTCCTTCTCCCAGGCGAGCAGGTTCGCGTGTTCCTCCTCGGCCTTGTCCGGATCGCAGAAGACGAACATCTCGACCTTGTCGAACTGGTGCACGCGGATGATGCCGCGGGTGTCCTTGCCGTAGGAGCCGGCTTCGCGCCGGAAGCACGACGACCAGCCGACATATCGCTTGGGCAGCGCGCTCGCCGGCAGGATCTCGTCGCTGTGAAGACCCGCAAGAGGAACTTCCGCCGTTCCCACGAGGTACATGTCATCGGACTCGATGCGGT
>JALRFT010000344.1 GCA_023261915.1 Acidimicrobiales bacterium
CGTGCCGCCGGTGCCGCTGACGACGCCTGTAGTGACGGGCCCAACTCGGCGATGTCGTCCCCGGTGGGCTGAATGACGAGGACCCGGGTCCCCGACCTGCGCACCGCCCGCACCTCGTTGGCGAGCACCCGGGCGTGCAACGCTCGGGTGACGTGCCGTGTCGGGGGGCGCACGGCGCTCGGTACGGCCGTCATGGGGGCGATCACGATGACGAGGTCGAAGCCGAGACCGGCCACGAGGTCGGCGTTGGTCACCGACCGCGCTCCGCCGTCGACGTAGCGACGGCCGCCGATGGTCACGGGGGCGAAGTACCCCGGGATGGCCACCGATGCCTCGACAGCGGTGGCGAGATCGGGACTCGGGGCGTGGTCCCGGCCGAACACGTGGAACGCCCCATCTTCGAGTCCCACCGCACAGATCCACGTTGGCAACTCCGGCCATCGGGTGCGCTGGCGGGCGCGGATGGGGTCACCCACCAGTCGGTGGGGCACCTGCCCTTCGGGTGCGAGACCCGACAAGGTGATGCCCGGGCGTCGGTCGCGCACCCGCACCAGACTCGTCAGGGCCAGCCGGGGCGCCTGGGGCCGCCAGCCGGTCAACGAGACCGTGGGGGGATCGGGCAGGGCCACGACCCGGGGGCGGCGTTCGCCGGCGATGGCCTGACCTTCGGCACTCAGGTCCTCGCCGACCATCTGGGCGAGGTGATCAGCAGGGGAGAAGCCCTGTCGCAGGGAGGCGGCGACACTGGCCCCCGCCGAAGTGCCGACCAACAGGTCAGCCCGGCGGGCGTCGAACCCGGTGGCTTCCCACACTCCCGCCAGGGCACCCGACAGCCATCCGGCTCCCACGACGCCTCCGGCGCCGAGCACGATCGCTACTGACGGATCCACAAGGACATTCTCGCCCGGTGGGCGGCGGGACGCACCATCACGGCCGGACGGGCCCGGGCGCGCACCGGGCGCCGTTGGGTAGAATGATCGACTGCCGAAAACGCCCCCGGTGGGGGGTGCGGACCCGCAGAGGGTGCGTATTCGGCGGGTGCGAGGGAGCGCAATGGAGACTCATCCGGAACTCGAGGCGGAGCAGGCATACGTCGACCGCGCCTACGAGTGCCTCGCCCGCACCCGGGCGGCGGCCACACAGATGGGTTCGATGGTGGAGGTCGGCCGCGGCGGCACCGAACAGGCCCGGTTCGAGCGCGAGGTGATCTACGACACCATGGCGCACCGCCTCAGCCAGCTTGACCTCGGCGACGCCGCTCTGTGCTTCGGACGGATCGACACCACCCTCGACGGACTGCGCTCGAACGGCGCAACGGCGGTCAGCCCGTCCGAGCAGGGGACGTTCTACATCGGTCGGGTGGCAGTCTCCGACGGTGATCAGGAACCGGTAGTCGTCGACTGGCGGGCACCGGTAGCCGAACCGTTCTACCGGGCCACCGGACCCGAGCCTCTCGGGTTGCTGCGTCGACGCCACTTCGCCACCCGGGGTCGCACCGTGCTCGACATCGATGACGAACTGTTCGGCGAGGCGGCCGACTCCCTTGACACCGACGCCGGGGTGCAGGGACACGGTGCGCTGATCGCGGCGCTGACCACTGCCCGCAGCGGGCGCCTGCGCGACATCGTCGCCACCATTCAGGGGGAACAGGACGAGGTCATCCGGTCGCCCCTACCGGGGGTACTCGTTGTGCAGGGCGGACCCGGCACTGGCAAGACGGTGGTGGCTCTGCACCGGGCGGCGTACCTGCTGTACACCCATCGGTTCCCCCTCGAGGGTCAGGGGGTGTTGGTGGTGGGGCCCAACCGGTTGTTCCTCGGGTACATCGAACAGGTACTGCCGTCACTCGGGGAGGCCGGCGTCGAGTTGGCCGTGCTCGCCGACTTGTTGGTGGACCCGTTGCTGGTGCGCGGCTACGACACCGGGCTCACGGCCCGGGTCAAAGGTGACGCCCGGATGGCCAAGGTGTTGCGCCGGGCGGTGCGGGACCGTGAGCGCGGTCTGCGAGCTCCTCTTGAAGTCGGGTTCGGATTGCAGACGCTGCGCATGGACGTCGCCACCAGCGAGCGCATCGCGTCCGAGGCCCGGCGCCGATACCGGTGGCACAACGCCGCCCGCAAGTTCGTCGACACCGAAGTGTTCGCGGCGCTCGCCGCGTCGGGACGCGGGGATCTCGACCCGGCTGGGGTGCGCGAGCAGTTGCGGAGCAACATCGCTGTGCGGGAGGCGCTCGAATGGATGTGGCCGGTTCTCACCGCCGCCCAGCTCCTCGATGATTTGTTCGGTTCCCCGGCGCTTTTGGCCCACGCCTGTGAGGGGGTGCTCGACGGCGTCGAAGGCGACGCCCTCGCTCGGCCTCGGGCCGGCAGTGGGGTGGAGATTGCGTGGGCCCACGACGACGTGCCGCTGCTCGACGAGGCCCGCGGTTTGCTCGGACCGAAACCTGGTCGTCGGCGGGACCCCGGGGAGGACGAGGTGCGCACCTACGGCCACATCGTCGTGGACGAGGCCCAGGACCTGTCCCCCATGCAGTTGCGCATGCTCGAGCGTCGCTCCCTGAACGGTTCGATGACGGTGGTGGGTGACATCGCCCAGTCCACCGGGCAGTGGGCGCACCAGTCATGGGACGAGATCCTCGATCTCTTGCCGCAGCGGCGTCCGCCCCGTCGGGCCGAACTCACCATTGGCTACCGGCTCCCCGCCCCCAACATGGATCTCGCCGCCCGGGTGTTGCGCCTCGCCGCCCCCGAACTGGCACCGCCCCGTTCCATCCGCCAAGACGGTGACCCTCCTCTCATCGTGGCCGCCGATCCGGGCGAAGGTGTCGCCGGGGCAGCCGTGCGGGCGACGCTCGTGGAACTCGACGCGGTGGGTGTCGGCAACGTGGCCGTCATCTGTCCACCGTCGCTGGTCGTTCCCGTGAGCGAGGCGCTCACCGCCGCCGGGGTGGAGCACGGCCAGGCCACCCGCCACGGCCTCGATCTTGGTCTCCACGCCGCCGCAGATCGCCATGTCGGCTTCCCCGTAGACGATGTTGCGCCAGGCGTTGGCGATGGCCTCCGATCCGGATGCGCACGCCGAAATGGACGTGGACACACCGGCTTTGGCGCCGCGTTCCAGGCCGATGGTGGCAGCCGCGCCGTTGGGCATGTACATCTGCACCACGAGCGGCGACACCGCGCGAAGGCCCCGCTGGCGCATGCCGTCGTAGGCGAAGACCAGCTCCTCGGCCGAACCCAGACCCGTGCCGACCGACACCGCCAGCCGACGTGTGTCGACCTCCGGGGAGCCGGCGTCCGCCCACACCCGACGGCCCAGAACCTTGGCCATCTTCTGCAGGTAAGACAACCGTCGGTTCTCG
>JALRFT010000346.1 GCA_023261915.1 Acidimicrobiales bacterium
GCCGGGTGGAGGAACTCACCTCCGGGCGTGATCGTGGTGCCGGTATCCGGGTCGTCGTCGGTGAGACCACCGGGTTCGCCCACACGGCCGACCTCACCCCGGCCGGACTGGCAGCAGCAGCTCGTGCTGCGGCGGCGGCCGCGCGCAGTGGAGGAAGTGGGGTGCGTACCGTGGCGCTCGCTGACACGCCGCACCGTGCCCAGCGTCCGGTGGGAATTGACCCGTCCGAGATCGACAAGGCCGACAAGGTGGCGCTGCTTCGCCACGCCGACGAGGTTGCCCGGGCCCGGTCGGGCAGCATCACCCAGGTCTCGGCCGGTTACGCCGACAGCCGTCGCCGCATTCTCGTTGCCAACAGCGATGGCAACTTCGCCACCGATCAGGTGGTGCGCACGATGTTCAACGTGTCGTGTGTGGCGTCAGGGGACACTGGCATGCAGACTGGGCGGGAGAGCATCGGGCACACCATCGGCTTTGAGTTGTTCGACCGCTACGACGTGGCTGAGCTCGCCGAGCGGGCGGCGACGAGGGCGCTGACCAAACTTGCGGCTCGTCCCGCACCATCGGGACAGTTGCCGGTAGTCATCGGTTCGGGTGGCGGTGGCGTGTTGTTCCATGAGGCGTGCGGTCACGGCCTCGAGGCGGACCTCGTGGCCAAGGGAGCATCGGTGTTCGCCGGACGCACCGGCCAACTGGTCGCCAGCCCCCTCGTCACGTTGGTGGACGACGGCACCATGGCGGGGGAGTGGGGGAACTTCGGGATTGATGACGAGGGCAACCTCGCCCAGCGCAACGTCCTCATCGAGGACGGCGTACTTACCGACTACATGTGGGATGTCCTGCGGGCCCGCAAGGAAGGCCGGCGGGGGTCGGGCAACGGTCGTCGCCAGAGTTACCAGCATCTGCCCATGGTGCGGATGACCAACACCTACTTGCTCGCTGGCGACGGCGATCCCGACGACATCATCTCGTCGACTCCCAATGGTGTGTACGTCGCCCACCTCGGCGGCGGTCAGGTGAACACCGCCACCGGTGACTTCGTGTTCGGGATGAGTGAGGCCTATCTCATTGAGGATGGCCAGATCACCGAGCCACTGCGGGAGGGCAACCTGATCGGGAATGGCCCCGAGGTGCTGCAACGCATCGACGCTGTCGCCAACGACTTCGCCATGGGCCCGCCGGGAACGTGTGGCAAGGACGGCCAGGGAGTCCCCGTGGGTGACGGGGTGCCCACGTTGCGCGTCGAGGCGCTCACCATCGGCGGCACGGCGGCCTGACGAGCGTGTCAGACGAGTCCAGCGACATGGTTGACGCGCCCGCCGACCGGCCGGTCCCCGGCTGGGGGCCTCTGGTGGTGCTGTCGCTCGCCCAGTTCGTGATGGTGCTCGACCAGTCAGTCATGAACGTGTCCATCAGCCAGCTCGTCGTCGACTTCGACACCACGGTCACCGTGATCCAGAGCGTGATCACCCTCTACTCACTTGTCATGGCGACCCTCATGCTCACTGGCGGGAAGGTCGGTGACCTCCTCGGTCGGCGGCGAGCGTTCGTGTCCGGACTCGTCATCTATGCCGTCGGCTCGGCGCTCACGGCTGGTGCGTGGAGCGTCGGTGCCCTCGTGACGGGGTGGTCGGTACTTGAAGGAATCGGTGCGGCACTGGTGTTGCCGGCCCTCGTGGCACTCATCGCCACCACCTACGAGGGCCCCCGGCGGGTGGCGGCGTTCGGGGTGATCGGTGGGGTATCGGGAGCGGGGATCGCTGCCGGTCCGATCATTGGTGGTTGGTTCACCACCGAACTGTCGTGGCGCTGGGTGTTCGTTGGTGAAGTGGTCCTCGTCCTCGTGATTCTCGCCACGGCCCGGCTGCTCCCCGCCGACCGCCGGGATCGGCCGATGCCGTCCCTTGACTGGGTGGGTTCAGTTCTGACGGTGGTGGGGCTCGGCATGATCGTGCTCGGCATCCTCCAGGCCGGCGACTGGGGATGGTTGGCCCCCCGGTCTTCACCGATCACGCCGTTCGGGTTCTCCCTGACACCGTTCGTCGTGGCCGGCGGCTTTGGCGTGCTCGCCGTATTCGTTCGCTGGGAACGTCATCGCATCGGACGTGGCCTTGACCCCCTCGTGGACCTCGACCTCTTCTCGTTGGCCCCGCTGCGGGCGGGCCTCATGACGATGCTGTCGATGAACACGATCCTGCTCGGAGTGTTCTTCACCCTGCCGCTGTACCTGCAGGTCGTACTGGGCTTTGATGCGCTCGAAACCGGCGTCCGGATGTTGCCCATCTCCGTGGCCATGTTCGTCCTGTCAGCCAGCGGCCCCCGCCTCGTCCGACGGTTCTCCCCCCGGTCGATCGTGCGCACGGGTTTCGTGGCGCTGTGTCTTGCCGTGGTGGTCATGATGTGGACCATCCAGACCGATCTGCGGGGCCTCGTGTTCGGGGTGGCCCTGACCTTGCTCGGTGCCGGTATGGGGCTCATCGCTTCCCAGATCGGCAACGTGGTCCAGGGATCGGTCGGTGCCGATCGTCGAAGCGAGGCTGGTGGACTCCAGTTCACCGCCCAGCAGTTGGGGTCGTCGCTGGGAACGGCACTGATCGGTACCGTGCTCGTGGCGGCGCTGGCGTCGGCGTCAATCAATCTCGTGAACGCCGACGACCGGATTGATGATGCTCTCGCCGGTCAGTTCACGGTGGCCGTCACCGCCAACGCCACCTTCGTGCCCGACGAACAAGTTGCCGAAGCTCTCGCCGTTGCCGGGGTGGACGACGTCTCTGCCGGCGCCATCACCGAGAACTATGCCGCTGCCCAACTCACGGCGCTCAAGGCCGGTCTTTTGCTGGCCCTGTTCATCGCCCTCGCCTCGCTGTTGGTCACGCGACATCTGCCCGATCGACCGTTGCGACCCGATGATCCGGCTGCGGACGATCCGTCGCTTCGCCTATCTGATTCCCGTGGAGGTGGGTCCCGTGGCTGACGTCCACGATCCAGCGGACACCCAACGACTGCTCCAGATTGCGGACGCCGTCGTCGACCGGGCGGGACCCACCGAGCAGGTGGAGGCCGTGGTGGTCGCCGACCGGGGATGTGAGATCCGCGTGTATGGCGGCGAGGTCGAGTCGCTTTCGTCGGCCGACACTGCTGGTATCGGGGTGAGGGTCATCGACGGGGGCCGCCAGGGTTTTGCCTGGGCGGGCACGCTCGAACCCGATGCCGTTGCCGCCGTGCTCGCAGAAGCGCGCGACAACCTGCGATTCGCTTCGGTCGACGAGTACGCCGGACTCGCCGAGCCCGACGGGGTGCAGCCGCCCCAACTCGATCTCTACCGACCCGATGTTGCCGCCATGCCCACGGCGGACAAGGTGGCGCTCGCCCTTGAGGTGGAGCGAGCCACCCTTGGTGCGGACCGGCGCATCACCGGGATCGAGAGCGCCGAGTACGCCGACTCGGTGGTGGCTGCCGCCGTGGTGTCCACGACCGGCATCCGGGCCGCTTCCGCTGAGAGCGCCTGCTGGCTGTCGGTGTATTCACTCGCCGGCGATGATGAGACCACCCAGACCGGGTTCGGGTTCTCCCTGGGTCGCCATCCCGGGGTGCTCGACCCTTCCGTGGCGGCGGGGGACGCTGCCCGCCGGGCCACCCGCATGTTGGGAGCAGTGCGGCCGACCACGGGTCGCACCACGCTCGTGCTCGACCCTTGGGTCACCGCCCAACTCCTTGAGGTGATCGGCTCGATGCTCAGTGGTGAGGCGGTGGCCAAGGGGAGATCCCCGTTCGCCGACCGTCTCGGCACTCCGGTAGCGGCACCGATGGTGACCCTCGTTGACGATCCGACGAACCCGGAAGCGTTCAGCGCTTCGGCCGCCGACGGCGAGGGCATCGCCACGCGCCGCAATGTGTTGATTGCCGATGGGGTGCTTGACATGTTCGTGCACAACGCCACGTCGGCCCGGCGGGCGGGGACCACAACCACCGGGTCGGCTGTACGTCGTGGCTTTCGGGGTGTTCCCGGTGTTGGGTGTCAGGCGCTGGCCTTGCGACCAGGCACCGCCACTCAGGCCGAGCTGGTTGGGGCCCT
>JALRFT010000239.1 GCA_023261915.1 Acidimicrobiales bacterium
TCCGATGTCGAACGCACGATCGGCTTCATGTTCAACCTCAAGAAACGCCTCAACGGCATTCTCGCCAAACACACCGGCAAGACGGTAGAGCAGATCGAGCACGATTCGGATCGCGACAATTACATGACCGCCGAGGAATCAGTGGCCTACGGCCTCGTCGACAAGGTCCTCGAAAGCCGCAAGCAACTCCCTGATGCCGTCGCCGCTCTGGCCGATGGCAAGTCGGGCGAAAGCTGAGAACCCCAACACATCCAAACCGATGGCCCGCGCCTCCAACCTCACCATGTGCTCGTTCTGCGGAAAGAGCCACTCGGAGGTCAAAAAACTTATTGCCGGCCCGGGCGTGTACATCTGCAACGAATGCGTCGGAGTTTGCTCGGACATCCTTGATAAGGAACTGCGCGGCGCTCCCAAGAAAGGCAAAGGCAAGGGGCTCAAATCTGCCCTCGGCATCCCTTCGCCCGCATCCATCCTTGAACACCTCAACTCATTCGTGATCGGCCAAGAGGAGGCCAAAAAAATCCTCTCGGTCGCGGTCTACAACCACTACCAGCGCCTCAATCAGGATCAGGCCCGCCTCAGTGACGAGTTTAAGGATGTGGAAATCGAAAAATCCAATATCCTCCTGCTTGGCCCAACGGGATCAGGAAAAACTCTGCTCGCCCGCACCCTTGCCCGAGTGCTCGATGTCCCCTTCTGCATCGTCGATGCCACCACACTCACCGAAGCGGGCTATGTCGGCGAGGACGTTGAGAACATCCTGCTGAAGCTGATCCAGGCGGCTGACTACGACGTGAAGAAGGCGGAGACCGGCATCATCTACATCGATGAGATCGACAAGGTCGCCCGCAAGAGTGAGAACCCGTCGATCACCCGTGACGTTTCGGGTGAGGGGGTTCAGCAAGCGCTGCTCAAGATCCTTGAAGGCACGACGGCGTCCGTTCCGCCTCAGGGTGGCCGTAAGCACCCCCATCAGGAATTCATTCAGATTGACACGACGAACATCCTCTTCATCTGCGGTGGTGCCTTCGCTGGGATCGACAAGATCATCGAGTCCCGGACCGGTGGGGGTGGGGTCGGGTTCTCCGCCGAATTGCGCAGGGCCTCGGCCGTGGACCCCGGCGAACTCTTCGCTCAGGTACTGCCCGAAGACCTCCTGAAGTTCGGCCTGATCCCGGAGTTCATTGGCCGCCTCCCCGTGGTCGGAGCGGTCTCTGCGCTCGACCGGGAGGCCTTGGTGCAGATTCTCGTCGAGCCCCGGAACTCACTGGTGCGTCAGTACCGCAAGTTCTTCGAGATGGAGAACGTGGAACTCGAGTTCACCGACGGCGCCCTCGAGGCGGTTGCCGATCAGGCCCTCCTCCGGGGAACCGGTGCCCGTGGCCTGCGGGCCATCCTCGAGGAGGTCCTCTTGGGGGTCATGTACGACCTGCCCGGGCGCGACGACGTCGCTCGGGTCGTGATTGATACCGACGTGGTCGTGAGCAAGGTCAACCCCACGCTCGTGCCTCGGACCGAGGAACCGACCTCGAGCCGTCCCCGTCGCGCCGCCTCCTGAGGCACGAACGCTCAGCGTGCACCTCCCTGACGCGCTGTCGTGGCTCGACGGCCACCTGAATCGGGAACTCGTCCCGGGCGCCACGGCGGTTGGGGGCGATGGCTTGTCGCTCGGCAGCATGCGATCACTCTGTGCCCACCTGGGGGATCCGCAGCTCTCGTACCCGGTGATCCACATCACCGGGACGAATGGAAAGGGGTCGGTGGCCGCCATGGTCACGGGACTGCTCGCTGCTCACGGTCTCACCGTTGGCACCTACTCGAGCCCACACATGACGAGCGTCAACGAACGCATGGCGAGGAACGGGGAAGCCATCGACGATGCGACGTTGGCTGAGGTTCTCAGTGAGGTCGCCCTCGCCGAACCGCTCGTGGGTGACTCGTTGTCATGGTTCGAGCTGGTGAGTGCGGCGGCGTTCTCATGGTTCGCCACCACTGCTGTGGACGTTGCGGTCGTCGAGGTTGGCATGCTCGGTCGATGGGATGCCACCAATGTTCTCGAGGCCGCGGTGGCAGTGATCACCAATATCGGTTTTGACCACACGGACGGTGCGGGTGACTGGCGGGCAACGGTGGCCGGGGAGAAGGCTGGGATCATCGGGCCCGACTCCGTTGCGGTCATTGGCGAACCCGATCCCCGACTGGAGAGGATCTTCGCCGCCGAAGGGCCCCGAGAGATGTGGACTGTGGGCGAGGAGTTCGCCGCCGAGGCCGTACGCCCTGCCGTGGGAGGGGTGGTCTGTGACCTGCGCACCCCGGGTGCTGCGTATCCAGAGATCTTCATCTCGGCCCATGGCCATCATCAGGCTGACAACGCCGCCGTTGCGACCGCGGCGGTCGAGGCCTTCTTCGGCCGTCCCACCGACGCTGCGCTGCTGTCGGAGGTATTCGGATCGCTGCATCTGCGTGGTCGCCTTGAGGTGGTCGGTCGCCAACCCCTCGTCGTCATCGATGGCGCCCATAACCCTCCGGCGGCGACGTCACTCGCAGAGTCGTTGACGGCGGACTTCCACACTGCCGGGAGACGCGTGCTCGTTCTCGGCATGCTCGCCGACCGAAACGCCGAAACGTTTCTCAACGCACTCGAGCCAGCAGGCATCGATGCGGTGGTGACCTGCACCGTGCCATCGCCGCGAGCCTCTTCGGCGACTGAGCTTGCTCGTGTCGTGGCCCAACGCGGCCTTCCGGTGGAGGCGGTGGAGAACCCTGTAGACGCAGTCCGCCGGGCTATCGACGTTGCCGACGTGGATGACCTCGTGGTCGTCACCGGTTCCCTCTACCTCATCGGGGCGGTCATCGAATCGCTCGGCGATGGGCCCGACGCCTAGCCTGTGGGGATGGACAGCACCTTCATCATCTGCAAGCCGGACGCCGTTGAGCGGGGACTCGTCGGGGAGATTCTCGCCCGATTCGAGCGCCGGGGTCTGCGCATCACCGCCCTCGAGCGTCGCGACGTGACCACGGAACTGGCGGGTGAGCACTACGCCGAGCATGCCGACAAGCCGTTCTTCGGGGAGCTAATCGAGTTCATCACCCGGTCTGCCGTGGTGATCGCCGTCATCGAGGGACCGGAGGACACCTGGAAGGTCGTGCGGGCCATGATGGGCTCGACGAACCCTCGGGACGCTGCTCCGGGCACCATTCGAGGCGACCTCGGGATTCTGTTCACCGAGAATCTCATCCACGGGTCGGACTCGGCCGAGTCGGCGGCGCGTGAAATTGCCCTCTGGTTCCCCGACCACACCGCCTGAACTGACGTGCTGGTGGGTTTGATCCCCGGTTGCGAATCGCTGGTTTCGGACTAGGGTTGGGGCGCCTGCCCGCCCCCAAGGAGTGACTCCGTGTCCCTGACCCACCGTGCCCGAGCGACGTTCAATTCGCTCGTTGGCGGCGACATGGCGGTGGATCTTGGAACGGCCAACACCCTGGTGTACGTCCGCGGTGAGGGAATCGTGCTCAATGAGCCCTCGGTGGTGGCCGTCAACGTCCGCGATGGACGACCCGTCGCCGTCGGACTCGAAGCCAAACGCATGCTCGGTCGCACTCCTGCTCACATCAAGGCGGTGCGGCCGCTCAAAGACGGAGTCATCGATGACTTCGAGATGTGCGAGACCATGCTGCGGTACTTCATCCAGCAGGTCCACCAGCAACGCTTCGCCCGACCCCGGATGGTCATCTGTGTTCCGGCCGGTGTGACACCCGTCGAGCAGCGTGCGGTGCAGGACGCCGCTGAGAACGCCGGGGCCCGAAAGCCCGCCTACATCATCGAGGAGCCGATGGCCGCAGCCATCGGGGCCGGCCTGCCGGTGCAGGAACCCTCCGGAAACATGATCGTGGACATCGGTGGCGGGACTACTGAGGTCGCCGTCATCTCCCTCGGCGGGGTGGTGACCAAGCAGTCAGTGCGCGTCGGTGGTGACGAACTCGATGACTCGATCGTTCAGTTCCTCAAAAAGGAGTACAGCCTCGCCATCGGTGAACGCACAGCGGAAGAGGTCAAGATGGTGCTCGGTTCGGCGTGGCCGCTCGAGCAGGAGCTGTATGCCGAGGTGCGGGGACGGGATCTGGTCACCGGTCTGCCTCAGACCGTGGTGATCTCAACCGACGAGATCCGAGAGGCCATTGAGGAGCCGGTTTCTGCCATCGTCGATGCCGTAAAGACCACTCTCGATCGCACGCCTCCCGAACTGGCCGCCGACATCATGGAACGGGGGGTCGTGCTGGCCGGCGGCGGTGCCCTTCTGACAGGGATCGATGTCCGGATCCATCATGAGACTGGCATGCCGGTCTTCGTGGCGCCCGACCCCCTGCACTGTGTCGCCATCGGCTCTGGCCAGTCGCTGGAAGAGTTCGACGCCCTCAAGGGCGTGCTGTTCAGTTCCTCGCCCTCGGTCTAGGTCGTTGCGGTGACGTCGGTTCGGGGGTCTCGTCGGCGAACCAGGCTGACGCTGCTCCTGTTGATCCTGTTGTCGATCACCCTGCTGACCCTCGATGGTCGGGACTTCGGACCGCTCTCAGCGGTGCGCTCCGGGGTCTCTGCTGTCCTGACGCCTATCGGTGGTGCGCTGGAATCAGTGACCCGCCCCGTGCGGGACTTGCTGTCGGGGTTTGGTGGGGCGGACGAATTGCGCACCGAGAACGAGCAACTTCGACAACGGGTGGAGGAACTTGAACAAGGTGAGGCGGACGCGGCGCGCGCTCGCAGTGAACTCGATCAGCTCGCCGCCGACCTGAATCTTGACCTGCTGACTTCCGTGGATTCGGTGGTGGCCCGGGTGGTTGCCGGTCCCGTCGGCAACTTCGACGATGGATTGCAGATCGATCGTGGAAGCGATGCCGGAATTGCGGTGGGGATGCCGGTGGTCGGCGGTGGTGGGTTGGTCGGCCGAGTGGTCTCGGTGGCACCAAATCGATCGACGCTGCAAGTGGTGACCGACCCGGGGTTCAGTGTGGGGGTGAGGGTTGCCGGCGGTACGGGGCTGGGAGTGCTGAGTGGTCAGGGTGACCGCTCAGAGGCCGTGGCCCGCTCCTTCGACCGGAGTACCTCGCTAACCGAAGGTGACCTCCTCGTCACCAGTGGCGCGGCTCGGAGCCTCTTCCCTCCTGACCTGGCAGTGGGCCGAGTGGTCTCGGTGAGCGGAGATACGGTTGGCCTTGAACGAGAGGCAGCAGTGGAACTCTCCGCCCCGTTCAACGATCTTCGCTACGTCACGGTCCTGCTGTGGGAGCCGCCGCAATGACGTCGGGGACGTCGCTCTACCTTCGGTTCGCCGCCGTGCTGTTCGTCGGGGCCATCCTGCAGCTGGGTTTCTTCGCCCAGGTGCGGGTCGTCGGGGTATCGCCCGACATTCTCCTGGTCATCGCCATTGCCGGCGGGTTGGTGGGCGGCGAGTGGCGAGGAGCGGTCGGTGGGTTCTTCGCCGGCCTCACCCTGGATCTTCTCGTCTATGGGCGCCCCTTCGGGTTGGCGATGCTCGTCTACTCGCTGGTGGGCCTGCTGGTGGGGCGTTTCTCGGCCTCGGCGACCGGTCGGTCCGCCACGGGTGAGGTTGCCCTCGCCGCCGTGGCCTCCGCCCTTGCCGTGGTGGCCTACGACCTCGGCGGCCGGATGTTGACCGGGAATACCGTGCTTCCCGAGCCCCTCCCCGTGGTCGCTCTGGTCGTGGCGGGATGGACAGCACTGTTCATCATTCCTGTGCGGCGGATCATGCGCTGGGTGTGGAGCGATCCGGAGCGGATTTCTTCGTGGGCGCGCTGACCTTCTGGCTCGCAGCGGGAAGAATGCAGTGGTGACCTCTGACCGTTCGCGCCTCCGGCTCGGCATCGTCGGAATAGTTGGGATCTCGCTCTTCGCTGCGATGTTCGCTCGCCTCTGGTCGCTCCAAGTCCTCGATCAGGAGCGCTACGAGCAGGTCTCCACGGCGAACCGCGTACGGATCATCGCTGAGGAGGCTCCGAGAGGTCGGATTCTCGATGTGAAGGGGCGGGTCATCGTTGACAATCGGACGTCGCGAGTGGTGACGATCGCCCGAGACCAGATCGCAGGGCTCGATAGCGACGAACGCAGCGTGTATCTCACGCGTCTCGCCACAGAGCTCACGGCCTTCGGCATCCCGACCAAGGTTTCCCGACTGGAGCGGAAACTCGTCGACCCGCAATACGACCCGGTCCAACCGATCCCGGTTGCCATTGACGTCCCGGAGTCTTTTGAGATCTTTCTGGCCGAACGAGCGTCGGATTTCCCAGGGGTGTCAGTCCGCCGTGAATCGGTGCGCAGCTATCCCAATGGCGAGGTGGGCGCCCATTTGATTGGGTACGTCGGGCGAATCTCCGCTGAGGAGTACACCCTGGCCTCGACCACGGTTCGGGATGCAGCCTCGGGCCTCCAGCCTGGACCGGATGCCGGGGTCGTCGCTCGCACGGCGGTCCCCAAGCCCTATCAGCCTGATTCGGGCATTGGCCGGACGGGACTGGAGCGGGCTTATGAGGCCGATCTTCGTGGGGTCCCCGGTCGGCGCACGATCGAGATCGATTCGTCAGGAACGGCAGTGCGTACCGTTGAGACCACCCCTGCGGTGCCGGGTGACGATATCCAGCTCACGATTGACATCGCTCTTCAGCAACAGGCCGAGAGCCAACTCGCCACCCAGCTCGGCTCCCTTCGAGGCACCCGGATCCGGGCCGGTGCCGTGACGAGGGCCCCGGCCGGATCGGTGGTGATGGTGGACCCTCGCGACGGGGCGGTGCGCGCCTTGGCTTCCTACCCGACCTTTGACCCCGCCGACTTTGTCAACGGCATTAGCACCGAGCGGTATGAGGCCCTGACCGGCGGTCCGGCCACCGAGAACCCCCTCATCAATCGGGCCATCAGTGGCCAGTACGCCCCGGGGTCCACCTTCAAGCCGCTCACGGCGTGGGCGGCGTTGCGCTCCGGGGTGATCGAGCCGACGACCACCTACGCCGATGGTGGGCGGTACATCATTGCCAACTGCGCCGGCCCGGCGTGTGAGCGGACCAACGACAACGGTGTTGCTCTGGGAACGGTCGGGGTCGCCCGGTCCCTGACCCAGTCATCCAATGTCTTCTACTACTGGGTGGGTGACAACTTCTACGGGCTTCGGGACGCCCGTGGGGACCTCTTCCAGGAGTCACTGGGTCAACTTGGCCTCGGTTCCCCGACTGGACTGCCGCTCACGGGTGAAGCGTCGGGTGTCGTGCCGGGACCAGCGTGGAAGCAGCAACTGTGGTCCTCGCTGCCGCCGGATCAACAGGCCCTCGGCGATCCGACGTGGTATCCGGGCGACGAAGCGTCCATGGCCACCGGTCAGGGGGACATGCTCGCGACCCCTTTGCAGATGGCCATGGCCTACAGCGTGTTCGCCAACGGGGGGAAGCTCTATCAACCGCAATTGGTGGCCCGGGTGCTTCCGTCTGGAGGGGATCCTCAGGATCCCACCATCGGGAGAGCAGTTGAGCCCGTGGTGGTCCGAGATGTGGAGATGGCACCGGCATGGAGGAACGTGATCCTGCAGGGCATGGTTGGTGTGACCGCTGACCCATCGGGCACGGCATTCACTGCCTTCAAGGGGTGGGATCACGCCGGCTGGCCGGTGGCGGCCAAGACGGGCACCGCCGAGGTGTCCGGTCGTGCCGACTCCTCGGTGTTCGGGGCATTTGGTCCGGTGGGGAACTCCCAGGTGGTGGCCTTCGCTGTGCTCGAAGAATCCGGCTACGGCGGTGAGGCCGCTGCGCCGATGGTCCGTCGCATCCTCGACTGGTATGTCGGGGGGACGCCATGACCACGCTCAGTGCCCTTGGACGTCGTCACCGGATCACGAGCGAACTGACCCGTCCCTTCAGGAACATTGATGCCGTGTTGGTGGGGGCCGTCGTGGCGCTGAGTGCCCTGGGCGTGCTCATGGTTTTCAGCGCCACCCGCGGGGCCGAGCCGCCCTTCACGAGCAGCTACCTCATCCGTCAGGCTGTCTTCGTCGTTGGCGGCCTCGTGATTATGGGTTTCGGCGCCCTCTTTGACTACCGCCGGCTCATGAACTGGGCGTGGATCCCCTACGGGATCGTGATGCTGTCGCTCGTTCTCGTGCTCTCGCCGCTCGGAACGGTGGTCAACGGTGCTCAGCGGTGGTTCTCACTCGGTCCCTTCACCGTGCAGCCCTCCGAGTTCATCAAGTTGGCACTGATCATCCTCGTCGCCGCCATGCTCGCCGGCTGGGAGGATGAGGTTGGGCCGAGGCAAATTGTGAAGGTCCTGGGCGTGGTCGCCGCGCCGTCTCTCCTCGTCATGTTGCAGCCTGACCTGGGCACGGTGCTGCAGTACGTGGCCATGGGCCTCGGGATGCTGCTCCTCGGTGGCGTTCGAGCCCGATACCTAGTGGTGATGGTGGCCCTCGGGGCACTCCTCTCGGTGGCGGTGCTCTCCAGTGACACCCTGGCTGACTATCAGCGCGACCGGTTGACCTCCTTCATTGACCCCAGCCTCGACAGCCAGGGCATCACCTACAACCAAAATCAGTCCGTTACCGCCGTAGCGAGTGGGGGTTTCGCCGGCCAAGGTCTCTTCGACGGGCCTCAGACACAGTTGCGTTTCGTTCCCGAGCAGGAAACGGACTTCATCTTCACGGTTGTCGCAGAAGAACTCGGATTTGTGGGCGGGGCGTTGGTTCTCGGCTTGTTCGGGGTGGTCTGCTGGCGGCTGTGGCGGATCGCACGGTCCTGTCGGGACAACTTCGGGTATCTGCTGACCAGTGGTGTGCTGATCATGGTCATGTTCCAGCTCTTCAGCAACGTAGGGATGGCCATCGGCATCATGCCCATCACCGGGACCGCCCTGCCGCTCATCTCCTACGGTGGGTCCTCGATCGTGACCACTCTGGCGGCCCTGGGTCTAGCGCTCAGCGTGGGTATGCGGCGCTTCGACTGAATCCTTCGTCCAGCACCGACTCGGGACGCCCCGGGGTTGAGGGGTAGGCTGGCAAAGTCATGGATGAAGTCTGGCCCCGTCTCGAACGCCTTCTGCCTCGAGTGCAGAAGCCTGCCCGCTACATCGGTTGTGAAGACGGCGCCCAGACCCCTGAGCCCCAGCCGGGCCAAGTGGGCTGGCTGCTCGTCTATCCCGACACGTACGAAATCGGCCTGCCGAATCAGGGCCTCCAGATCCTCTACGAGATCCTCAATGAACATCCCCTTGCCTGGGCTGAGCGGGCGTACGCCCCGTGGAGCGACCTCGACGTCCTGATGCGCCAGGAGAGCATCCCGCTGTTCTCAGTTGATACCCATCGTGCGGCGTCGGCGTTCGATGTCTTGGCGTTCAACCTGTCGGCCGAACTTACCTATACGAACCTGCTCAACTGCATCGAGCTCGCCGGCATCCCGCTGCGCACCGCTGGCCGTTCGCCGGACGCGCCTTTGGTGATCGCGGGAGGACACTGCACGTATAACCCGGAGCCACTGGCCGACTTTCTGGACGCGGTCGTTCTCGGTGATGGCGAGGAGGTCATTGCTGAGATCACCGGAGTCGTGCACGACTTCAGGTCGTCGGGTCGAATGGGTGGCTCACGGGTCGATCTCCATCGGGCGCTGGCGAACATCCCGGGTGTCTATGTCCCCTCGCTCTACGACCTCGAATGGGACGGGCCGGCCCTGCGGTCAATCACACCCCGTTACCCGGGGGTGCCCGAGCGGGTCGAGAAGCGAACGGTGGCCGACCTTGCCGATTGGCCCTATCCCCGACGCCAACTGGTGCCGGTCACCGAGGTTGTTCACGACCGGCTCAATGTCGAGGTGTTCCGTGGATGTACCAGAGGCTGCCGGTTCTGCCAGGCAGGCATGATCACCCGGCCGGTTCGGGAGCGGCCTGTGCAACAGGTGCGCCAGATGATCGCCGATGGTCTGGAGCGGACCGGGTACGACGAGGTGGCGCTCACCTCGCTCTCGAGCGCTGACTACTCGGGAATCGCCCAGGTTGTCTCCGAAACAGTTCGGGGAGCGTCATCGGGGCGCCCCGTCTCGGTTTCACTGCCCAGCCTGCGTGTTGATGCGTTTACTGTCGGCGTGGCCGCCGAGATCGGCCGGGCGCGGCGTACGGGCCTCACTTTCGCCCCTGAGGCCGGCACGTGGCGGA
>JALRFT010000014.1 GCA_023261915.1 Acidimicrobiales bacterium
CCGGCGTCAACGGCACGTCCGACGGCTGGATCCACCGGAACTTCGGCCACCACCGGTGCTCCCATCACCGACGCCACGTCACGAGGGTGCAGGGCGCGCCACGGTTCGGTCACGACCACAACCCCCGAGGGACGCAGACCGGTGGCGAGAGCACGACGCAGTGCCAGGTAACAGGGCCGGACCACGAGCAGGGAGGTGACGCCACCGTGCACCACGGCCTCAGCCCCCGGAGGGGGTCTACCGCTGACACAGCCGGCGTCAACGACGACCCGACGACGGTGTCGGGCGAGCGTCGTGGCCAATACCCGACCACGGTCCTCTGGACTACCGACCTCTGTCGGCCACCCGACATCGCCACCCGAGCCGGTGGGCAACAGGCGCAGACCCGTCGTCACCTCCGTCTCGAGTCGGGCGAGACCGTCAGGGGGCGTGTCCTCTCCAGCCACCAACCAGTCCCTCACCCCCGGCCCGTGCGGTTCGGGACGGCCGAGCAGTGCCGGTTGGTCACCACACAGGTCGACGAGTAGCGCCCCCTGTGGTTGACGGGCCAACACGATCGCCAGTGCTGCGGCCACCACCGACGTCCCCGAGCCACCCTTGGCACTCCAACACGTAATCACGACATCGCCTCAGCATCATGGGCATCGGATCCAACCGGGGAAGCACTCGACTGACGACCCTAGAGAGCCGGCGGCGCGGTGCGTCGATTGCGACACCCACTGCGCTCGGCAGATCACCATGGGCACGCGTCCCCGTTTCGGAACCGTCCCTCTAGGCTCGATCATGTGCAGACAGCGGCGTTCTTTGATCTCGACAAGACGGTCATCGCCAAGTCGACAATGGTGGCGTTCGGACCGGCGCTCATGCGGGCCGGTCTCGTGTCACGCCGACTCATGGTCCGCGGGGCGTGGACCCAGTTCCTCTTCGAACGCTTCGGGGCCGATCAGGAGAAGATGGAGAAGTACCGGCAGACGGCACTGCGCATCACCCGAGGCTGGGACCAACAGCAGATCACCCAGTTGGTCGCCGAAGGTCTGATCGAGGTGATCGATCCCATCGTCTACGACGAGGCGTTCACACTCATCCGTCAGCATCAGGAGGCGGGCCATCGCGTATTCATCGTGTCGGCCTCGCCGCACGAGATCGTCGGACCGCTCGCCGCCCACCTCGGTGTTGACGAGGCAATCGCCAGCCGGGCCCGCATCGATGATGACGGGCGTTACACCGGCGAACTCGACTTCTACTCCTACGGACCGTTCAAGGCCGAGGCCATGCGATCGGTGGCGTCACGGGACAACATCGACCTCGCATCGTCGTACGCCTACTCAGACTCGGCCACCGACCTGCCGATGCTCGAAGTCGTGGGGCACCCAACTGCGGTGAATCCCGACCGGGAACTTGAGCGGATCGCCGTGGCCAACGGTTGGCCGGTCCTCCGCTTCGATCACCCGGTGCCGTTGCGCTCAAGAGTGCCGCTACCCGAACGCCGTCGGAGTGTCGTGGCGGCAGGAGCCGTCGTCATGGCGGCCGCCGGGGCTGGCGTGTGGTGGTGGCAGCGGCGAACCGTCCAACCGCCGAACCGTGGGAGTGGGCTCAGGAGCCCTGCAACTTCTTGACGGCAAACACGGCGAGGGCGGCGACGATGGCGAGAACGATCAGCTTCTTCAACATGCTGGGGAGTGTAAGCCCTCGAGCTGCCGACGCGCCTCGCTGGGCCACCCGATTGCGGGGTTAGACAGCGAGAAGGTCGCGGGCGCCCGTGTCCGAGGATGGATGACGCAACTTCGACATCGCCCGAGCTTCGATCTGACGGATCCGCTCACGGGTGAGGTTGAAGTGTTCACCAACCTCTTCCAGCGTGCGGGGTTCACCACGATCGAGACCGAAGCGGAGCTTGAGGATCTCACGTTCCCGTTCGTCGAGCGGGCCCAAGAGCCGGTTGATCTCATCTGGCAACAGCGCCGTCGCCGCCACCTCAAAGGGCGACTCGGCCGAACGATCCTCGACCACGTCACCGAGCTCGGCGTCACCGTCTTCGCGCAGCGGCTCTGACAGGGACAGGGGCTCAGCGGCGAAGCGAAGGGCCTCGGTGACCTTCTCCTCGGGCATCTCGACCTCGGCGGACAGCTCCGCCAGCGTGGCCGGACGACCGAACTTCAGCTCCAGACGGGAGCGAGCCTTCTGGAGTCGGGCGAGCGTGTCGCCGGCGTGCACCGGCAGCCGGATGGTGCGACCGGTGTTGGCGATGCCGCGGGTGATGGCCTGACGGATCCACCACGTGGCATAGGTCGAGAACTTGAAACCCTTGCGCCAGTCGAACTTCTCGACGGCGTGCATCAGGCCG
>JALRFT010000101.1 GCA_023261915.1 Acidimicrobiales bacterium
CGCACGAGCACCGTCGATCGCCCAGCCCCGGCAAGCACCCCGAGGCGCGCCGGGTTCAACACAACGGACCGTCCCACGACCTCGTCGCCCTGTCGTACGTCTTCCCCCGCCCGGCGGACGTGCGCCCCGGCCGTAACCGCCTGCAACACCCCCACTCGATCGTCGGTGCTTCCAGTAGCGCCCGGGTCCCACGATCCAGTGGTGGTCTGCTCCACTGGCACTACGGCGTCGGCACCGGGTGGCATGGGTGCCCCGGTCATGATGCGGGCACACTCGTTCTTGCCGATTTCAACCTCACAGGGGTGACCGGCGAGAACGGTGGCGACCACCGCCAACTCGACAGCACCGTCGGGCGTAGCGGCACTCACGTCAACCGATCGCAGCGCGTACCCGTCCATGGCGCTGTTGTCGAAAGGCGGCACCTGGTCGGGCGACGTCACGGACTCCGCCGTGACACACCCGTCGGCAACCCCGAGTGGCCACCGCACCGGCGGCAGGGGCCGACAACCGTTGAAGACGACCCACCGGGCCTCCTCGAGAGAGACCATGGTCGTCACTGGGCGGGGGAGCCGTCTTGTCCGTTGACGAGGCCGACGAGGAACTCCCGAAACGCCGGACCGAGATCCTCACGCTCAAGCGCCAGACGCACCGTGGCCTCGAGATAGTCGAGTTTGCGACCGATGTCGTAGCGACCCCCGGCGAAGCAGTAGGCCAGCACATCCTGACGAGCGAGCAGCACGCCGATGGCGTCGGTGAGCTGGATCTCACCACCCACACCGGCAGTGACCTCTTCGAGCGCGTCGAAAATCTCCGGGGTGAGCACGTAGCGACCCATGACCGCCAGATCAGAAGGAGCGTCGGCAGGATCGGGCTTTTCCACGATGCCCAGCACCCGGACCAAACCAGGTGAGGCGTCATCGAGAGGTTCAGGTTGGATACAGCCATAGGAACTGATCTCGGTTTCGGGCACCTGCTGCACGGCCACGATCGATGAGCCGGTCTCGACGTGAGCGGCAATCATCTTTTCGAGCACTCGTGAGCGGGCATCCATCAGGTCGTCACCGAGCAACACGGCAAAGGGATGGTCACCCACATGCTTGCGTGCCACCGAGACGGCATGACCGAGGCCCAGTGGTTCGCCCTGACGCACGAAGTGGATGTCAGCGAGTTCGGCGAGAGACTGCACGGCCTCGAGTTCCTCGTTCTTGCCCCGCTCGGCGAGGTAGTACTCGAGCTCGAAGTTCCGATCGAAGTGATCTTCGAGAGAGCGCTTGGCCCGACCGGTGATGATCAGAATGTCGTCGATACCGGCGCGCACCGCCTCCTCGACGACGTACTGGATGGCCGGCTTGTCGACGACCGGCAACATCTCTTTGGGTTGGGCTTTGGTGGCGGGCAGGAACCGGGTACCGAGACCGGCGGCGGGGATCACCGCCTTGGTCACCGCTCGTGATGGTGTTGGGGAGGCCCCGGAGGGGCACCAGGAGCCGCAGCCGGCGGCGGCGCTGCAGCCCCTGCTACTGGCCCTCTGTAGGTGCCTCGGGCCTGGCTCCACTGGGCAGCTAGGGCAGGCGGCTGCCCCT
>JALRFT010000291.1 GCA_023261915.1 Acidimicrobiales bacterium
TATCAGCGGGCTCATGACGCCACTGACCGAACTTTCTCAGGCCGACTGGGATCACATGCTGGCTGTGAACCTGACGGGGGTGTTCCTGTGCTGCAAGCACGAGCTGCGCCACATGGCCCCAGCTGGACACGGCGCCATCGTGAACACCTCCTCGGGGGCGGGCATGGTGGGCGTGGCCGGTCTCGGCCACTACGCCGCCGCCAAACATGGGGTGTTGGGCCTGACCAAGAGCGCCGCCATCGAACATGCCCGCAGCGGTGTGCGGGTCAACGCCATCTGTCCCGGCACCACCGACACTCCGATGATCCGCAGCTTCCTTGACGCCAATCCCGGCGCTGCGAAATTCGTCGTGAACAGCGTGGGTCGCGGCTCACTAGGCCAACCTGATGAAGTCGCCCAGGCGGCAGTGTGGCTGTGTAGTGATCGGGCCTCGTTCGTCAACGGTGAATCTCTGGTGGTCGACGGGGCCACCGTGTGCCGGTAGGGAGAGCAATGAGCGACCGGGTGTACCTCCACGAAACCATTGACATCATCGGGGCGAACCGCGCCGCCTACAACCACCACATGACAGCGAACTTCGGCCGTGTCGCCCGTGAGGAGCGTGGCCTGTTGTGCATGGGGGTGTTCTCCACGGTCGGGTCCACGGAGCGTTGGCCCCAGACAATGAACCTCTGGGAGTTCACCGGAAGTTGGGACGGCGTGGCAGCCAACTTCCGACACGAATTCTCCCGACCCCAGCACCAAGATGCCAGTCTCGAGCCCTGGTGGGCCGAAGCGGCCAGCTACCGCAGCGGTGGGTACGACCGGCTCCTCGTCGCTGCCGACCACTCCCCCACGCTCGCCGAACTGCTCGCCAACCCTCAACCCGCCGAATGTCACTACCACGAGCTCGTGGCGCTTCGACCCGGTGCCGCCCCCGAGTTCCTCACTGCCGTCGCCGAACACCGCCGAGCCCTCGCCACCGAGTTCGGTTGGTCGACGCTGGGGGCGTGGCGCACGGCGTTGGTCGACGACTCCGAGGCGATCCTCGTGTGGTCCCTACCCACGTGGGAGCACTGGGCCCGGTGGGAACAAGCGCAGGCTCCTGGCGACCGCCGTCACCCCGGCGTGGCGGCGTGGCGCAACCAGACCAAGGACCTCGTCGTTGACTGGCGATCGAAATTGCTGGTCGCCTACGAACTCAGCCCCGTCGTCACCGGGCAGATGCTCTAGGCGGTCGCGGCGCCTTCACGACCACGAGTCGAGGACATCGGCGAGCGGAGTGGCCCCCGGATGCACCGGTGCGCCTGCCGCCCCCGGTGTCCGATCGAAACGGGGGGCCGGGCCCCACTGGGGAACGCCGTCAACATCGATGATCGTCTCACGGTCAGTGAGGTGGACGTCGGCGACCGCCTCGTGGGCGTCGAGGACCGGGGTCACACAGGCGTCGGTGCCGGCGAAGCGCTCAACCCAGTGGGCCCGGGGGGCGGACGCGAACACCGAGGCCAGACGGACCCGCCACGACGGCCAGCCGGAGCGGTCCCACTGCGGCGGATCGTCCTCGAGATCGAGCACACCAAGGAGTGACGCGTAGAACTGCGGTTCGATGGCGCCAACCGCCATCCACCGGTCATCGGCTGTTCGGTAGGTGGCGTAGAAGTGGGCCCCACCGTCGAGCAGATTCGTGCCACGCGGACCCCACGCACCAGACACCACGGCGTGCAGGAAGGGTCCGGCGATGGCTGCCAGCCCATCGACCATGGCCACGTCGATCACCTGACCGCGACCGCTCGTTCCCCGCTCAGCCAACGCGGCCGACACGCCGAGAGCGAGCAGCATCCCCCCTCCGGCAAAATCAGCCAACAAATTCAGCGGCACGGTCGGGGGCTGGTCAGGGTCGGGGCCGAGCATGGACAACACCCCGCTGACGGCGAGGTAGTTGATGTCATGGCCCACCTGTTGGGCGTAGGGCCCGTCCTGTCCCCAACCGGTGAGGCGGGCGTAGACGAGTTGCGGGTTGCGCCCGCAGACCACCTCGGGTCCGACCCCGAGCCGCTCACACACCCCCGGCCGGAACGGGTCGACGAGGACGTCGGCACGATCGCAGAGTTCGAGGACCGTGGCTGCTCCACCATCGGTCTTGAGGTCGATGGTCACGGACCGCTTCCCCCGACTGAGGGGATTCGTCGCCCGGCGGGACGGATCGATACCGCTGGTCTGCGCCGGCGAGGCCACGGTGACCACGTCGCAGCCGAGATCGGCGAGCAGCGCGCATCCGTGGGGCCCGGGACCGATCCCCCCGAGTTCGACGACCCGCACCCCGGCGAGCGGTCCGCTGCGGGCGACGGGTGACCCGTCAGCGTCGGTCACCCGCCAAGTGCCTCAAGGGCGGTGGCCTTGGCCCAGCGGTAGTCGGGCTTGCCCGCCGGAGAGCGCACGATCTCATCGACGAGCACGAGATCCCGCGGCAACTTGTAGCCGGCAATGTGCTTGCGACAGTGGTCCTGCACATCGTCGAGCGCCGGTGTTGAGCCCGCACGGGCCTGGACCACGGCCACCACCCGCTCACCCCAGCGCTCATCGGGTACCCCCACGACGGTGGCATCGAACACGGCGGGGTGACCCTTGAGGGCGTTCTCCACTTCCTCCGGGAACACCTTCTCCCCGCCGGTGTTGATCGACACCGAACCCCGCCCCAGCATCGTGATGGACCCGTCGGCCTCAATGGTGGCGAAGTCACCGGGAATGACGTAGCGGACGCCATCGGGCCCGGTCATGAACGTCGCCGCCGTCTTCTCCGGATCCTTGTGATAGCCGATGGGCACGTTCCCGAATCGGGCCAGACGTCCGATCTGACCCGAACCCGGCTCGATTGGACGCAGATCGTCGTCGAGCACCACGGCGTCACGCGCCGGTGTGACCGTCGGGCCGCCCTTCATCGCCACCCCCCGCGACACCATCGCCACACCATTGGCGCCACCCTCCGACGAACCGATGGCGTCAGTGATGACGAGGTTCGGGAAGTAGTCCAACAGCGCGTCCTTGCAGGTCTGGGAGAACAACACCGCACTGGAGCTCACGGCGAACAGCGACGACAGGTCGTAGTCATCGGCGTGAGCATCGAGTTCATCGAGTAGAGGTCGGGCCATGGCGTCACCGGTCATCATGATGAGGTTGACCCCTTCGTCGGCGACGGTGCGCCACGCCCCGGCAGCATCGAATCGCTCCCGGAGGACGATGCGGTTCCCGAGGAAACTCTGCCCCATGACCGCCCACTGGCTCGCGCCGTGCATCAACGGTGGGAGCGGATGGATCGTAAGTGGGAACCCAGCGTTCCCCTTCGTCACGAAATCGGCGTCAGCTTCGAGTCGCTGGCCGCTGATGACATCGATGCCACCTCCGAGGGCGTACACCACGTCCTCATGGCGCCACACAACTCCCTTGGGCATCCCGGTGGTGCCCCCGGTGAACAGGATGTAGCGATCGTCGCCCGATCGTGGGGCGAAGTCTCGTTCGGGGCTCTGCGCGGCGAGGGCTGCTTCGAACTCGTCGCCGATGACGGTCATGGGCAGACCGGGGGCAACTTTGCTGGCACGCTCGACGAACTCGGGCTCCACCACGAGGTGAACGAGGTCGGCATTGTCGAACAGGTAGGCGAGTTCATCCTCGACGTAGCGGTAGTTGATGTTGATCCACACCGCCCGCAGCTTGAACACGGCGAACAGGGTCTCCACCCACTCCGCCCGGTTGTAGGCGTAGATGCCGACGTGGTCCCCGGGGCCGACACCGGCAGCAGCGAGATGGTGGGCGAGTTGGTTGGCCCGGGCATCCACCTCGGCGAAGGTGCGCCGCACGCGTTCGTCCACGAGGTACTCCCGGTCACCCCAGGCGTCGACTGACTGTTCGAACAGGTCAGCGATGTTGAACATGTCTCCCCCTACTGGTGTCGTGTCGGGCACCCGACCCGAGACGTTGCGCTGTGTCAGACTCACCACGAATCTGACGAACCGTCAGATGGTGACCGACAGATACTAGGAGTGCAAACGTGTCCGGGACTGAGGACCTCATCGTCGAGCGAACCGACCACATCCTCGTGGTCACCATGAACCGGCCCGAGGCCAAGAACGCGTTGAGCCCGGGGATGCTCGTCGGGATGGCTGACGCCTGGGCGGAGCTCAACAGCAACGACGACCTGCGCTGTGCGGTCATCACCGGTGCCGGAGGCTCATTCTGCACGGGCATGGACCTCAAAGCCCGGGCCGCCGGAGACGGACCCAACCCCTACGCCGAACGGTGGGCGGAGGATCCCGACCTGCATTGGAAGGGGCTGCTGCGCAGCGTCACGCTCAACAAGCCCCTCATTGCTGCCGTCGAGGGGTACGCCGTGGCGGGCGGTACCGAAATCCTCCAGGCCACCCACATCCGGGTGGCGGCAGAGAGCGCAACGTTCGGACTGTTCGAGGCTCGACGCGGGCTATTCCCCGTCGGTGGTTCCACGGTGCGCCTCGCCCGTCAGGTGCCCTACACCCACGCCCTTGAAATGTTGCTCACGGCCCGGTCCTACTCGGCAGCAGAGGCCCTCGCCATGGGACTCATCGGGCATGTCGTGCCCGACGGCACGGCACTCGAAAAGGCCATGGAACTCGCCCGGCTGGTCGCCGCCAACGGCCCACTCGCCGTGGAGGCCATCCTGCGCAGTGTGCAAGAGACGCTGGCCATGAGCGAACAGGATGGTCTGGCCCGGGAGTTCGAGATCGGCTGGCCAATCTTCGCCACCGAGGACTCCAAGGAGGGCCCGAGGGCCTTTGCCGAGAAGCGGGACCCCGTCTGGCAGCGGAAGTAGGTCGGTTCCGGCGCTCAGGGCTTCTCGGCGCCGACCACCCACATGGCAAAGAACTGGGAGCCGCCGCCGTAGGCGTGACCCACTGCGGTGCGGGCGCCGTCCACTTGGTGTTCACCGGCCGTGCCCATCACCTGCATGGCGGCCTCACCAAACCGGATCATGCCGCTGGCCCCGATGGGGTTCGAGGACAGGACGCCGCCCGAGGGGTTGATCGGCAGTGAACCACCTCGCAGGTCGGTGACACCGTCCTCAACGAGACGCCAACCTTCGTTGCGCCCGGCGAATCCGAGATTCTCGAGCCACATGGGCTCGAACCACGAGAACGGCACATAGATCTCAGCCACATCGACCTCACGGCGGGGGTCGGCTATCCCTGCCTTGCGCCAGAGATCGGCAGCACAATCCTGTCCGGCCTGTGGATTCACCTGGTTGCGACCGGCGAACATCGTTGGTTCCGATCGCATGGCGGTGGCACGGATCCATGCCTTCGGACCGGGAAGCGAATCGGCGACATCCTCGGCGGCGATGACGAGTGCGGCCGCTCCATCACTTGACGGGCAGGTCTCCACGAAACGGATGGGGTCCCACAACATGGGTGACTCCATGGCCGCCTCGAGCGTCCAGTCGGGTTCATGGAGGTGAGCAAAAGGATTGGCACAGGCGTTGGTGCGGTCCTTGACCGCGACCATGGCGCCGATGTAGCCGGGAGCCTCGCTCCGACGGATGTAGGCCCGGACATGTGGAGCGAAGTAACCACCGGCGCCAGCGTGCACGGGCATACCGAAAGGCACTGGCACCGACAACGCCCACATGGCGTTCCCGTCGCTCTGCTTTTCGAACGCCACGGTGAGCACCCGCTTGTGCACCCCCGACATGACGTGCTGGGCGGCGACGATGGCCGTCGAGCCACCGACACTGCCCGCCGTGTGCACCCGGAACACCGGCTTGCCAGCTGCTGCAAGAGCTTCCGCCAACCACAGCTCCGGCATCATCACGCCCTCGAGCATGTCGGGGGCTTTGCCGATGACGACGGCATCAATGTCGTCCATGGTCATGCCCGCATCCGCAAGCGCCCGATCGGCAGCCTCCCGCACCAGACCGGCGATGGACACGTCTGCCCGGCAACTCGTGTGGTGGGTCTGGCCGACACCGACGACGGCACAACGCACGGCACCCAACACGCACCCTCCATGACACACACGAGGTTCTGTTGCAGACACGGACCCTGCGTGGCGTGGCCCAGCACACGATCGGCACTGCCATCAAGAATCGATTCGGCTGCCCGGGCGATACGGGCCAGTCCTGCGGCCATGAGCACGTTGGACACCAATGCACCGCCACTGGGGTTGATTCGGGTCGCACCAGCGTCGAGGCCGAGCGCCCGCGTCACAAGAAGTTCCTCGTGGGTGAACGGGGCATGGATCTCCGCCACGTCAATCCGGCCGGCACCCAGACCACATCGCGCCGCAGCCGCCACCGCCGACGGCACCCCGATGAGGTCACGTCCCCCGATGCGCTGGGCGTCGATGCGGTGGTCAATGGCACGAATCCATGCCGGACGGGCAGTGAGCGAGCGAGCAGCGTCATCGGCGGCGATCACCACCGCGGTCACACCATCACCCATCACCGGGATGTCGTGGTGTCGCAGCGGATCGCGCACCTTGTCCCCCGCCAGGAGGTCATCGACGCTCACCTCACCCGAGACGAGCGCCGCCGGGTTTCCCACGGCGTCTCGACGCGATCGGGCGGCCACTTCAGCCATGTCACGCTCGGTGATCACTCCGGCGTCGAGGGCGACACGGGCCTGCAGGCCGGCGAGCGCGATCTGATCCGGTCCGAGTGGTGCTTCCACATAAGGGTCGAGCTGCAGTGCCATCACCCGGAACATGTTGGCCACTGACGATTTGCCGTTGCCGAAGATGACGGCCGTGTCCGCCTCGCCGGTCTGGATCTTCAGCCATGCCTCATACAGCGCCCACGCACCGTCCATCTCCACGTGGCTCTCCACGATCGGTGGCCATGCTCCGAGCGCATCGACGGCCGAGACGAAACTGAACGGTTGCCCTACGAGGTAGTCACAACTTCCGTGACACCAGAAGTCGACCTGGCGCCGCTCGAGACCGGCCGCCACCAGAGCGGCATCGATGACCGGGATGAGAGTCTCGATCGGCGTCTCAGTCGTCGCTGCGACTGCGCTGTGCGCCGTGCTGACCACGGCAACCTCGCGCATCACAGTTGCCCTGCGTAGTCGCTGTAGTCCACGTCAGGCTCGCCCGACGGACGGAAGTGCGTGATGTTCTCCATCGTCGGACCCCAGTTATCGCGTGGCGCCCAAACCGGTTCGACACGCATGCCCATGCGCACGTCGGCGGCATCGACTTCCTGGAGCAGGTGCTGCATCCCAATATCAGCCCCATCGAGGAGGATTGTGGCCGCCACATAGGGAGGTGTGATCTTCTGGCCGAGGAAAGGCACGTTGACCACACAGAAGGTCGTGACGGTGCCGTTGGGACCGACCTCAACGTCGTCGTCACCCAACAACACGCCGCACATTGGGCAGTTGCCGTTGCGCGGCGGGAAGTAGACACGGGAACACGAGGGGCAACGCTTGCCCAGCAGCTTCCCCTCGAGCAGTCCATTGAGATACGCCGATGAGCGTGTCCCCGCCGACCACGCATACTCCACCCCGATGGGCGTGCGGATGCGCAGAACGTCCTCAGCCTCGTTGCTCACGACGGCCCCCCTCCTGCGATCTCGACCGGTTCGAAGCAGGCGATGGCGTGGATGCCCGGTTCGGCATCAGCCGCCCACCGGACCCGAACTCGCATGCCGGTGCGCACCGACGATGTGTCGGTTACATCCAACGCATGCAACATCGCAGTGTCGGCACCGTCGAGTCGAACGAGTACCCAAGCGAAGGGGCGATTGAGTGGTTGGGAATCATCGGGGTCGGCCTCCCACGACCATGAGACCACCTCGCCCTCGTTAGCCACATCGACCCAGTTGTCGAGCCGTTCGCCCGTCGAGGCATGGAACTCGGCCGGGGGTACGAATACCGTCCCGTCGGCCGAGACTGTGGCGCCCACCTTGTGGTTGGCGAGGCCCGTGAGGAAAGCCCCATAGATCGGACCCACAGTGCGGGAGTAGGGATAGGCCAGGTTCAGCGGCGCCGTGAACGAGCCGTCATCGGCGATGGCATAGCCCGGACCGTCAGCCATCTCGTCTGTCACAACCCGAGTTCCTAGCACACGACAACCGTTTCCTGACGAGGCGTCAGATGGGTTTGCTAGGGTTCCCCTACTCGCCCGGGGGGGCTTGACCACAGGGGGTCGTGATGTCCAAGCGTTCCGTGATCGCAGTTCTCGCAGTCGGTGCACTCCTCATTGGAGCCTGTTCAAGCCGTGGCTCGTCCGAGGGCGCAAGCTCAACCACGACGCCCACCACCGCCGCCACCGGTGACACTGCGTCCTTCGGGTCCCTCGCAGCGCCATGTGGGCCTGGGGATGCCACCATCAATGCCGAGGAGAACGCCGGGGCCACCGATGCAATCAATGTCGGTACGGCTACCGACAAGGGCTTCAGCATCGTTCCCGGTCTCAACATCGAGATGGAAGACGCAGCCAAGGCCTTCATCGCATGGTGCAACGAGCAAGGTGGCGTCAAGGGCCTCCCCCTCAAGCTCGTCGAGCTCGACGCCGCGTACTTCAACGTCCCCGCCATGATGGAACAGGCCTGCGACGAGGTGTTTTCCATGGTTGGCGGCGGTGTGGTGCTCGACGATCAGGAGTTCCCCCGATTCAACGAGTGCGGGATGATCGACATCGCCGGCTACTCGGTCACGACCACCAAGGCCATGTCATCGGGTATGACCCAGCCGCTGCCCAACCCGTCCAACGCCAAGCCCACCGGATGGCTGCGCTGGGCCGCGGAGAACCGACCTGAGGATGTGAAGCGCACTGCCGTTATGTACGGCGCCGTCGCCAGTATCGAGACCGTGGCCAAGCAGGACATCGAGACAATGGAGAAGGTCGGCGGCTACGAGATCGTGGCCACCCCGGTCTACAACCCTGCCGGGGAGGCCAACTGGGCGCCCTTCGCCCAGCAGCTCAAGGATGCCAACGTTTCTCTCCTTGACTTCGTCGGCCAGCCCGCCAACCTCGTGAATCTGCTGCGGGCCATGGATGAGATCGGCTACCGGCCCAACACCATCATTCAGCAGTCGAACTTCTACGACTCAGTGCTCACCGAAGGTGCTGGTCCCCTCGCCGACGGCATCCTGGTCCGGACCTTCTACACACCATTCTCGGAGGGCGACCTGAACCCGGCCATGGCCCGCTACCTCGACAACATGGCCAAGTACAACCCGAATGGGAAGATCGCTGGCTTGGGCCTGCAGACGACCTCGGCCTACCTGCTCTTCGTGACCGCCGCCAACAAGTGCGCCGAGTCGAACGGTGGAGCGCTCAACCGTGAGTGCGTGCTCGACGCTGCCAAATCGATCACCGATTGGGACGGCGGTGGCATCCACGCCCCATCGAACCCGGCCTCCAACCGGCCACCGAACTGCGAGATGCTGCTCGAGATCAAGGACGGGCAGTTCACCCGCCTGTTCCCCCAGCGGGACAGCAGTGACGACAACAGCGGCGGTGGCGGTGGATGGCACTGCCGTGACAACAACGTGGTGGAGCTGACCGGGGACTACGGCGACGTGAACGCCGGCGTCGACCCCAACCGCTGAGTTATTCAGCCAGTGGTCAGGGCCCGTGATCGGGTGGGAGGTGTGACGTGCAGCAACTGATCGCCTACACCATCATCGGTCTGACCACTGGTGCCATCTATGCGGTTGCCGCCAGCGGACTGGTGGTGACCTACACCACCTCGGGCATCTTCAACTTCGCCCACGGTGCCACCGGCATGCTGGCGGCGTTCACCTACTGGCAGTTCCGCTACGCATGGGGGTGGCCGGCCCCGCTCGCCCTACTTCTCGTTCTCGGTGTTATCGCTCCCCTATTTGGGGCCCTCGTCGAACGGGTTGTGCTGCGCAACCTGCGTGACACGGCGGAGGTCGTCAAGGTCACCGTGACCGTAGGTCTCACCGTGGCGATGATCGGCCTGGCTACATGGTTGTGGCCACCCGCTAACCGGGAGCGGTTCAAGGGCTTCTTCGATGGCAACAGCGTCGAAATTTTCGGCGTGAATGTCAGTTGGCACAAGTTGATCGCCTTTGGATGTGCCATCGCCGTGGCCGTTGGCCTGCGACTCGTGCTCTACAAGACCCGCCTCGGTATCGCCATGCGGGCCGCCGTGGACGATCGCAACCTCGCTGAACTCAATGGAGCGCGCCCCGGCTTTGCGTCCATGGTGGCGTGGGCGGGAAGTGCCTCACTCGCTGGTCTCGCCGGCATCCTGCTCGCCGCCGAGGTCGGCCTCAACATCGTTCCTCTCACACTTTTGGTGGTCAGCGCCTACTCGGCTGCCATCGTCGGTCGTTTACGCAGCCTGCCGTGGACGTTCGTTGGTGCCCTGATCCTTGGATTGCTCGAGGCCTACACACTGTGGGCCAACGGCTCGAGCTGGTTCCCTCGGGAAATCGGTGGGTTCTCCACCTCCGGGCTGCGCGGTGCACTCCCCACCATCTTCCTCTTCGTCGTACTGATCGCCCTGCCACAGGCCAGGCTCCGAGCTGGAGCAGTTCGGATCAGGGAGCGGGCTGTGGTCCCCTCATGGTCCATGTCGTTGTTGGGCACGGGGCTCCTGATCGCCTTCGTCGCCTCGCTCGTGGGTCTGTTGACCCGGGCCAACACGCTGCAACTCTCCAACGGTCTGGTCCTTGCGATCGCAGCACTCTCGCTCGTCCCGCTCACCGGATATGCCGGACAGCTCTCGTTGGCTCCGCTCACCTTCGCCGGCCTCGGCGCCGTCATCATGGCCAAACTCCCATGGAATGGCAGCGTGCTGGCTCTGCTCGTGACCGTCGCCATCGTGGCTGCCATCGGTGCGCTGGTGGCCCTGCCGGCCCTTCGCCTCCAGGGCATCTACCTAGCGCTCGCCACCGGAGCCTTCGCCATCATGGTGACCGTTCTGATTTTCAATCAATCCAACGTGTTCACCAATGGGGCCGTCGACGTGCCGCCGTTGCAGATCCCGGGTCTTGATCTCGCCGACCCCGCCCAGAAGGCCATCTTCCTCTCTGTCGCGTTCTCCGCTCTGGCGCTCGTGGTCGTCACGGTGCGACGCAGCCGGCTCGGACGACGCATGGTGGCAATGAAGGACTCACCACTGGCGGGGGCAACGGTCGGCATGAACCTCACCGGAACCAAACTCGCGGCTTTCGCCCTCTCGGCAGGGATCGCAGCATTCGCCGGCGCTCTCAACACCGGAAAGGTGACAGCCGATCTCTACTCGTTCGACCAGAGTCTGCCTCTCGTGTTGCTCGTCGTGGTCGGTGGAGTGAGCGCCATCAGCGGTGCACTGTTCGGCGGCGTACTGCTCGGAGCCAACGCCCTCCTCGCCACCATCGTGCCCACCCTGTCGAACGTGACCAAGGTGCTGCCCGGTCTGGCCGGCATCAGCCTCGGTCGCAACCCCGATGGTGCCGTGCCCCAGATCGAGGAGAACTTCGCTCCCGTCGGTCGTCACCTACCGTCAATTGTCATCGCCATCGCCGGGGCTGTGGTCCTGCGTCTGCTCACGGGCTTGGGGGTCATCGGCAACTGGTCCTTCGCCGTGGGTCTCGCCGTGTGGGTCCTCGCCGTTGTCCCCAACCTGCCGGCACTCTTGGCGGGCTCCGCCGAGCTGGGTCGGCGCTTTGCTGTGGGCATGGGACTCCTTGGGGTGATGGGCGTCGCTGCGGGTCTCGACTGGGCGACACTGCTCAACGCCAGCGGGTGGCGGCTGCTCATGATCGTCGTGATCGTTGCCGTTGCCGGGCCCGCCGCCCGTTCAGCCCTCGACACCACAGTGCGTACCCCCGCCGTCTCTCCTGATCTCATCGGCATCGACCGTCCGTTCACTCCCGCAGAAATCCTCGAGGCCGAACGAGCTGTGGGAGCGGTGCGATGAGCGCCACGCTCGAGGTGACCGGTGTATCGGTGCACTTCGGTGGCGTCACCGCCGTCGACGACGCCCACATCAGTGCCGATGCCGGATCCGTGACCGGGCTCATCGGACCGAACGGTGCCGGCAAGACCACGCTCTTCAACGTCATCACCGGGGTGCAGCCGGCAACGACAGGAACCGTGACCCTCGAGGGCACCGACATCTCACGACTCCCCACTTTCCGACGGGCCCGCTTGGGGATGGCGAGAACCTTCCAACGGCTGGAACTGTTCTGGACCCTCAGTGTGCTCGACAACGTCCTTGTCGCCGCCGAGCAGGCCGGTGATCCAACCCCCGCCGAGACGGCCCAGCGCCTCCTCGAACGCGTCGGGGTGGGTCAACTCGCCGGTGAGCAGGCCGGCAGCCTTCCCACGGGATCCGCTCGACTCGTGGAAGTGGCTCGGGCGCTGGCCTGTGAACCCAAAGTGCTGTTGCTCGACGAACCAGCGTCGGGTCTCGACGAAACCGAAACCCGCCAACTCGGGGTTCTGCTCCGAAGTCTTGCTGGGGAAGGCCTCGCCGTCTTGTTGGTGGAACACGACATGAGCCTGGTCATGGAGATCTGCGACACGGTTTCGGTCCTCGATCTCGGGAGGGTCATCGCCAGCGGGACCCCCGCCGAGGTGCGGGCTCACCCGATGGTCATCGAGGCCTACCTGGGGGCGGCATGAGCGAGTCGTCCACTGCCAGTCCGCCACCAACGGCCGACACCACCAGCCCGACGATCCTTGCCCTGCGGGACGTGCGCGCCGCCTACGGCTCTATTGAGGTGCTCCACGGCATCACCATCGAGGTACCGACCGGGTCGGTGGTGGCTCTGCTCGGGCCCAATGGTGCGGGCAAGACCACGACGATCAGTGTGGCCAGTGGACTGATGCCGGTCACCGGCGGAGCGCTCGAAATCGCCGGACAGGACGTGACCGGCGTCGGCGCCACCGAACTCGCTCGGGCCGGTGTATGCACCGTGCCCGAAGGCCGTGGCGTCTTCCCCAACCTGACCATTACCGAAAACCTCCTCATGGCCAGCTACACCGGCGTTGAGCGGAACGAGATCCGGGATCTGGCCTTCGCCCGCTTCCCCCGACTCGCCGAACGTCGCGATCAACTCGCGGGAACCCTCTCCGGCGGCGAGCAACAGATGCTCGCCATGGCCCGAGCCCTCAGCACCGATCCCGTCATCCTGATGCTCGATGAGCTGTCGATGGGCCTCGCCCCCAAGATCGTGGGCCAGCTCTACGAGCAGGTCGCTGCCATCGCCGCTGACGGGGTTTCCGTGCTCGTGGTGGAGCAATTCGCCCGATCGGTGCTCGGGGTGGCCGACCATGCAGTGGTCATGGCCCATGGAACCGTGCAATGGTCAGGGGCGGCGAACGACCTTGATGAAGATCTGTTGACCAGTACCTATCTGGGGGGACCATGAACGAGGAACGCATCGACGAGTTCACTGCCGAGGTGACGCAACTGCAGTTGCGGGCCGGCCGAGGGGACCGGGAACGACTTCTGCTGGCACTCGGCACCGTGGCGCTCGTCGCCGGAATCATCATGACGATCGCCGGCGGGATCCAGGCCTCCGGTAGCGCCGTCCCAGCCGATCAGACGGCGGCGATCGCCACCGGTAGCTACATCGGGCTCGCCTTGTTGATCGCGGGCGCCGCTCTGTTCATCCGCTACTCGGTCGGACGCATGCTGCGCTTCTGGCTGGTCCGCATCGTGCACGAACAGCGCACCGAGACCGACCGCTTGATCGCCGCCATCGAGCAACTGCGCTCGTCTGACAACACCTGATCGCCGGCGCACGCGCCGACGGTCAACCCAGAACCAGTTCGGCGACCTGACGGAGGGTCTGGGGCGGACCACCGATGAGCATGGTGGTCACGCGACTCTCACGCCACGCCTCGAGGTCATGACGAATCTTGGCGGCCGGACCGACCAGACAGATCTCGTCAACCATGGCGTCGGGCACCGCCGCAATGGCGTCAGCCTGCTGACCCGACAGGTACAGGTCCTGGATCCGGTCGACAGCGTCGCTGTACCCGAGTCGACGGAACACGTCGGCATGGAAGTTGGCTTCCTTGGCTCCCATGCCGCCCACGTAGAGGGCGAGGATGGGGCGCATGGCGTCGTAGGCCGCGGCGAGGTCGTCGTTGACGACGACGTTAACCATGGCCAACACCTCGAAGTCCTCGGGAGTGCGCCGGGCAGTGGGTCGGGCGAAGCCCTCAGCAAGATGGGGGGCGTAGAGCTCCTCGTGACGAGGGGCGTAGAAGATCGGGAACCATCCGTCAGCGATCTCGGCGGCCAACGCCACGTTCTTGGGACCCTCGGCACCCATGAAGATCGGCAGGTCGGCCCGCAAGGGGTGGGTCATGATGTTGAGCGCCTTGCCCAGACCGGTACCCCCCTCAGCGGGGATCGGGTACTCGGGCCCCTCGTTGGTGAGCCGGTCCTCCCGAGCAAGAATCCGCCGGATGATGTCGATGTATTCACGGGTGCGCGCCAGCGGGCGGTTGAAGCGCTGGCCGTACCAACCCTCGACGACCTGGGGTCCACTCACGCCGAGACCGAGGCAGAATCGCCCGCCGGAGAGGTGGTCCATGGTGACCGCCGCCATGGCGGCGGCCGCCGGGGTCCGGGCTGACAACTGCATGACGTTGGTGCCGAGGCGCAGTTTGGTGGTTCGTGACCCCCACCACGCCAGCGGGGAGATCACGTCGGACCCCCACGATTCGGCCGTCCACACCGAGTCGAACCCGAGACGCTCCACCTCGACGATGGTGTCCTCGACCCCGGAAGGCATGCTCCGGCCCCAGTATCCGATGTGCCACCCCAGTTTCAGGTCCCCCATGGGCGGTCACCCTAACCGCCCTCCCCAGCGGTCGCGCTAGGGTTCTGACGCTCCGTCAGAAACGGGACTCTGCCAAGGGGATGAGGATGGAACTCGGCTACACCACCGAGCAACAGGCCATGCGCAGCGAACTGCGCAGCTACTACGAACAGTTGCTCGACGACCAGACACGAGCCGATCTGGCCAAAGCCCATGGGGTCGGCCCGGCCATGCGGGGCGTGTGGAAGCAGATGTGCGCCGATGGCTGGGCCGGAGTGGGATGGCCCACCGAGTATGGCGGCAAGGGCCTGAGCGCCATTGAGCAGTTCATCTTCTTCGACGAGTCCATGCGCGCCGGGGCCCCGGTACCGATGTTGACCATCAACACCGTGGGTCCCACCCTCATGAACTTCGGCAACGACGAGCAGCGGGCCGAGTACCTGCCCCGCATCCTCGCCGGGGACATCCACTTCTGCATTGGCTACAGCGAACCCCAGGCTGGCAGCGACCTCGCCGCCCTCGCCACGAGAGCGGTACGCGACGGGGACGAGTACGTCGTGACCGGTCAGAAGATGTGGACCTCGCTGTCGAGTGATGCCGACTACTGCTGGCTCGCCGTCCGCACCGGACCGACCGAAGCCGAGGCCGAGGCCGCTGGTGAACCGTGGAAGAAGCACAAGGGCATCTCGATCCTTGTCGTGCCCATGGACTCCCCCGGCATCACTATCTCCCCCCTGCACCTCATTGGTGAACACGACATCAACGCCGTCTTCTTCGACGGGGTGCGGGTGCCGGTCGCCAACTGCGTCGGTGGAGAGAACAATGGCTGGACGCTGATCACCAACCAGCTGAATCACGAACGAGTCACGTTGTGCTCAACGGGTGTGGTGGAGCGGGCCTTCACCGACATCCGGCAGTGGGCGGCGGATACCCACCTGCCCGATGGCCGGCGCATCATCG
>JALRFT010000329.1 GCA_023261915.1 Acidimicrobiales bacterium
ATCGTCGCCGAGACCCTCGAGTTCAAGGTGAAGGATCCGCGGCTTGGTTTCGTCACCGTTACTGACGTGAGGGTCACCAACGACCTGCGCGAAGCCACGGTGTTCTACACGGCCATGGGTGATGTCGAGGAGCAAGAGGCCTCGGCTGCGGCGCTGCGCTCGGCCACCGGGCTGGTGCGCACTGAGGTCGGCAAGGGCACCGGGGTGAAGTTCACTCCCACGGTGACCTTCGTGCCCGACGCCGTGCCTGAGAACGCTCGGCACTTGGAGGACCTGCTGCGGGAAACCGCGCAGCGGGACTCTGAGATCGCCACGCGGGCCGCCGATGCGCAGTTCGCGGCCGGGCCAGATGCCTACCGTGTGCGCACCGACTGCCGCCACTTCGAAAGCCGGACCTATGCCAACGGTGACACGGTCCGCAAGTGCAACCTCGATCTCGCTCCCGAGGCGCCTTGGCGTTGCCCTAGCGATTGCGGCCACTTCGAGGTTCGACTGGCTGACGTGAACTGGGCCCATGGAAGTCTCGTCACCCCACCGACACCCCCCGAGCCTGAGGCTGAAGGGGTGGCTGAACTGCTCGACGAGGCCGAGGACATCGTGAACGCAGCAGCGCCGGAGATCATCGCCCAACTCGACGCCGAACGGTCCCAAGGTCGGATTCAGCGACTCTTGGGACGATTCGGGCGGAGGAAGACCCAATGACGGTGCAACAAGTACAGGCCGCTCTCCCCGGAACCGACACCGCGCGTTCGTTGGGGGGCCCGGCGTGGCTCGTGGAGCGGCGTGTTGCCGCAGCTGAACGAGCCCAGACCATGGCTCTGCCGACCACCGACGAGGAGATGTGGCGCTATAGCCCCATCGGAGATCTTGACCTGGCCCGGTGGGCGCTCACCTCGCCACCGACCCAGTCAGTCACTGATGCCCCGGCGGCCATTGGTGAAGTGCTGACGGCAATGGGTTCGACGGCGGCCACGGTGGTTGTTCGCAACGGCCACGTGGTCTTGGCTGAGGTTGATCCTCGTTGGTCGGATGCGGGTTTGCGCGTCGGACCAGTGGCGGTGTTTGACCAGGTCGGTGCCCAGGGGCCGGAGATCGGGTCGGTGGCCGGCGTCCCCGACGATATTTTCACCACTATCAACGAGGCGTTCACTCCTGACCCACTGTTGGTGTCGGTTCCCTCCGGGCTCGCGGTCACCGATCCCGTTGTGATCGTCGATTGGGTGGATGCCGCTGGGGCACTGGTGCCCGGCCGCCTCGTCGTGCATGTGGGTGCTGACGCCGATCTCGAACTCGTGGAATGGCAGGGGGGCGAGGACGTCGATGCCCTGTGTCTGCCGGTCACCGAGCTTGCTGTCAGCCCGGCCGGCCGACTGCGCCACGTCGTGGTCCAGGAACGTGGTCGGCGCACCTGGCAGATCGGATCGCTGTTCGCTCAGGCAGGACAGGACGCCTCGATCATTACTGGTCAGGTCGCCCTCGGCGGCCAGTACGCCCGGACCCGCACCGAGTGTCGCTTGGTTGGCCGCGGTGCATATGGCGCTCTCACCGCTGCCTACCTCGGTGAAGGTGACCAGACGCTTGATTTCCGGACGGTGCAGCGTCACGACGCCCCCGACACCACCAGCGACCTGTTGTTCAGCGGAGCGGTGGGGGACACGTCCCGATCCATCTACACCGGCACGATCACGATCGCTCCAACGGGGCGTGGCTCCAATGCCAATCAGGCCAACCGAAACATCAAACTCGACGAGGGAGCGTGGGCTGAGTCGGTCCCGAATCTTGAGATTGAGAACAACGACGTGCGCTGCTCGCACGCGTCGACGGTCGGGCCGGTCGATGCCGATCAACTCTTCTACCTGCAGAGTCGTGGGGTGCCTCCCACCGAGGCCGAGCGCCTCATCGTGTCGGGTTTCTTTGACGAGCCACTCACTCGACTCGGCAATGCCGTGGTGGCCGGGCGGGTCCGTGACGAGGTGGCTCGCCGCCTGCTGGCGAGAGGAGCTGACGATGGCCGCTGAACGGGTGTGCGCCGTGGGCGATCTCGCTCCCGGGGAGGCCCGCCGTTTCGACGTCGGCGGACATCGGATCGCCGTGGTCCGCGTCGGCGACGACTGGTACGCGATTGGTGACCGATGCTCCCACCAGGATGTCTCCCTCGCCGAGGGTGAGGTGCACGGGGAGTCGCTCGAGCTCGAGTGCTTCAAGCACGGTTCGTGTTTCTCACTGACCACAGGCGTGCCGTCCTCATTGCCGGCCACCAAGGCGGTCCCTACCTACTCCGTCTCGGTCATTGGCGACGACGTCGTGCTGGAGGTGTCGTGACCACAACATCGGAACTTCGCATCGAGGGGCTGCACGCGTCGGTGGCAGGTTCGCCGATTCTCCGGGGTGTCGACCTCGTGGTCCGCTCGGGGGAGGTACACGCCGTCATGGGGCCGAACGGCTCGGGGAAGTCGACCCTGTCTCACGTCCTCGCTGGCCGACCCGGTTACGAGGTCACGGCGGGTTCGGTCGCACTCGACGGTGTGGACCTGTTGGCCATGGAGCCGTGGGAGCGAGCCCAGGCCGGGCTCTTCCTCGCCTTGCAGTACCCCATTGAGGTGCCCGGGGTGCAACTCATCGATGTCCTCGAGGCGTCATTCGCCGCCGGCGGCCATGATCCGTCGGTCGTGCCGGCGCTGGTGGGGGCTGAGGCCGAACGCATTGGTCTCGATGACCGACTCTTGCATCGAGCCCTCAATGTCGATCTCTCCGGTGGTGAGAAGAAGCGCAGTGAGACACTGCAACTCGCGGTCCTGCGACCCCGTATCGCCGTGCTCGATGAGCTCGATTCAGGTCTCGACATCGATGCGCTCCGGGACTGTGCCCGGCGGGTCGAGCAGGCCTCCAATGACGGCCTCGGGGTGCTCGCCATCACCCACTACAGCCGGCTCCTTGATGAGTTGCGGCCTGACGTGGTGCACATCATGGTCAAGGGTGAGATTCGTGAGTCTGGCGGACCGGACCTCGCCACCCGATTGGATGTTGAGGGCTACGCCGCGTGGCTTCCGGTGGGGGAAGAACCGACACCCGAACCCGCCCCCGATCCGTACGCGGACCCGTTTGCGGACCCGCTCGCCTGATGTCGACCGACGTGCTCTCCGATGCTGAGGCTGCATCGGCGCTTGTCGGCGCCGGGGTGTCGGGCTGGGAGGCGGCCGGCGGAAAACTTCGGCGTGAGTTCCGTTTCGCCGACTTCGCAGAGGCATGGGCCTTCATGGGCCGGGTTGCCGAGCTCGCTGAGGAACGCAACCACCATCCCGACTGGTCCAATTCATGGAACCTCGTCGTGGTGGAACTCGTGAGTCACGACGCCGGTGGGGTCACTCCCCGGGACATCGATCTCGCCGTGGCCATCTCGGCGCTGGCGTGAACCCTCAGCTGGCTGCTGATTCCTCGATCGCCTGAGCCAGCGTGTTCCACGAGAGCGTGGCGCACTTGATGCGAACCGGGAACTTCACCACGCCTCGAAGCGCCTCAAGGTCTCCCAGCTTCACGTCAGCCCCGTCGTCGTCGGGGGCCATTGCCTCGCCACCCTCGAGACCTGCCTCGTGAATCGACATCATGGACTTGAAGGCCCGGGTGAGCTGTGCCACTTCCTCGAGCGACCGACCTTTGACGGCGGAGGTCATCATGGAGGCCGATGACTGGCTGATGGAACATCCCTGACCGGCGATGCGGATGTCGGCGACCTTGCCGTCAGCGATCTCCACGAAGACCACGACCTCATCCCCACAGAGTGGGTTGAAGCCCTCGGTGCGATGGGCGGGCGGGACGGGCAACTCGCCTCGGTTCCGCGGGTTGCGGTAGTGGTCGAGGATGATCTCGCGGTAGAGGTCTTCGAGGCCGGGCATCGGCGGCACTCCCTGTGCGTGGTGTTTGTTTGAGCGTAGGGGACTAGAGGGTGAAGAACGCGCCAGTGGCGTCGAGGGCATCGGCGAGGGCATCGATATCGGAAGTGTCGTTGTACACGTAGACCGAGGCTCGGGCGGTGGCGCCGATCCCCA
>JALRFT010000043.1 GCA_023261915.1 Acidimicrobiales bacterium
GGACGGACCGCCGGACCCACAGGTTACCGGTGAGTGGGTCTTCGTACCCGTCGCGTCGATGGGAGATTCAGGTGTCCTCGGCCTCGAGCAGGCGACGGGAAATCACCAGTTTCTGGATCTCGCTGGTGCCGTCCCCGATGATCATCAGAGGTGCATCCCGGTAGAGGCGCTCTACCGGGTAGTCGGCCGCATACCCGTTGCCGCCGTGGATGCGCAGGGCCTCACCGCAGACTTCCCAACAGGTCTCGGCGCAGAACAACTTGGCCATCGAGGCCGTGAGATCGCTGCGATCCCCGGCCTGCTTGTCGGCGGCCGCCTGTCGGTAGAGCAGACGCGCCGCGGTGATCTTGGTGGCCATCTCGGCCAACTTGAACCCGATGGCCTGGTGGTCGGCGATACGCCGACCGAACGTGGTGCGGGTGCGGGCGTAGGCGAGTGACTCGTCGAGGGCACGCTGGGCCACACCGATGGCCCGGGCAGCGATGTTCACCCGACCCAACTCCACCGCCGCCATCATCTGGGCGAAGCCGCGGTTGGTCATGCCGCCGAGGACGGCGTCGGCCGGTACCCGGTGGTCGGCGAGGGACAGCTCAACGGTTTCGATGCCCCGGTACCCGAGTTTGTGCACGTTGGGTCCCACGGTGATTCCGCCCGATCGTTCGGCCCCGGGCTCCTTTTCGATCAAGAGCACCGTGAGGTCACCATGGCGACCGCTCCCGGCATCGGCCTCGCTGGGGGTGCGCACCAACATGGCCACGAGTCCTGCCATCCGCCCGTTTGTCAGCCACGCCTTGGTACCGTTGACCACCCACTCGTCACCGTCCCGAACGGCCTTGGTCGTGATCGCAGCCACGTCACTTCCTGCGTCGGGTTCGGTCATTGAGTAGGCGCCACGGATTTCACCCGATGCGAGACGGGGCAGGAGCCGCTCTCGTTGGTCGTCGGTGCCGAACGTGTTGACGAGGTAGGAGACCATGAAGTGGGTGTTGAGGAATCCGGTGACACTCATCCACGCCCACGCCAGTTCCTCCACGATGGAGGTGTAGGTCACGAGGTCGAGGCCGAGACCGCCGTAGGTCTCGGGGATGGTGATGCCAAACAACCCCATCTCCGCCATGTCAGCTACGAGTTCCGCCGGATAGGTGTCCTCGGCGTCGTGCTCGGCGGCGACGGGCGCCACCCGTTGCCGAGCGAATCGCCGCACGGTATCGATCAGCGCAGCAGTGGTCTCGGCATCGGTCATGGTGCGTCCTTGGATTCGGTTCCGGCGTGCCACGCTGCTTTCGCCGCCGCGTGACCGAAGATCCCTCTGGCCATGAGTGATCGCTCGTGACTCCGTCGCACCTTGTAGATGGCGGCGGCGGATGCGGCCGCCCCGAGGTGGTCCGGATCGGCGAGACAGGCGGCGTCGATCAGGTGACAGGCGAGCCGCAGATTCACGTCGCCTCCGGCGTCACAGAGGGCGTCGGCGCGCGCAACGACGGCGTCCACACCTCCGGCCAACTCCGCCCACTCTGCTGACAGCGCGGCGTCGGGTGCCGGCTTCAGCCGGGACGGACGACCGTCGTACCAACCGCCGTACTGACGCCAGATGTTGCGGATCACGAACTCGGGTTCGTCGTACACCGGTGCCAGCCATGGGCGATCGAGCAGATCGGGATCGAGCGAGACCGATGCCACCACCGTGTCGAGTGAGGCACCGGTGTTCATGGCGTCAAGGGTCTGGGTCACCAGGCTCTCAAGGGCGGTGGCCACGTCCCCTAGGACGAGGGCAATGCGATCCTCGCCGGCGATGGGGAGACCATGAGCAGGCAGGAGCAACTCGGGTCGCAGGGTCAACATCCGTCGCAACGCCACTGCCCACTCGGCCGGGAAGCGTTGGACCTTCTGGGGGTTCCCGGCGTTCGGGAAGCACCAGATGAACAGGTCCCCAATGGCCAGAGCCCGCCGGTCAGGGAGCCACGTCCATGTGTGGTCGTCGGTCTCGCCACGACCGTGGTGCAGCACCATCGGTTCACCCCCGACGGCGAGCTCGAGCGTGTGCTCGTAGGTTTCGTCCGGTTCGACGAAACGACTCGGAAAGTGTGTTGGGGTGCTGTCGGGATCCTCGCTGCCCGGCCCAGTCAGGCCGGTGCCCCCGAACTGCCGGGCGTTGATCCACCCGTTATACCCCTTGGTCAGGCGATAGCGGGCGAAACGTTCCGGCACGGCTTCGTGGGCAATGACCTGCGGTCGCCGCTGTCCCCGTCGCTCCGCTTCGGCGAGTACGGCCGCCGCCCCTCCCACATGGTCGACGTGGCCGTGGGTGTACACGATGGTGTGCACCGGGTCGGGGGACCACCCCCGCAGTGCCCCGAGAACCTGGTCGGCGAAAGTGGCCAACGAGGTGTCGAACATGACGAGGCCTTCGTCGGTGCGCACGCTGACCACATTCGAAAACGACTCGACCACTGAGATGCCATCGGCGACCTCGGAGCATTCCAGCGTGACGCGACTGCCCGATTCGTTGCTCGTTCCATCGATGATCCGGGAGGAAAGGTCGATCAGATCGGGCATGGGAGCTCCTCGTGACTCAGCCGGCGCTCAGCGGCTGAACATGGCCAGCCACTCGGCCTCGTTGCGGGGGGTGAACACGTAGTTCCACTTCCTCGTCTCACCCATCGACTGTGACGGGGCCTGGGAGTAGAGGTGACCCGGGAAGAGCACGGTGTCGTCGTCGATGCGGGCGAGACGTTCGGTAAGTGAGTGGTACATGGCCACGGGATCGCCGCCCGGCAGGTCGGTTCGCCCACAACCATCGAGGAACAGCGTGTCCCCCGCCACGAGCCGACCATCCACGAGGAAACACTGACTGCCCGGCGTGTGGCCCGGCGTGTGGATGAGTTCGATGGCCAGATCGCCGACCATCACGCGGTCACCGCTCTCGTGGGTCACGAGATCGGTGGGCGACAGATCGGTGACCTTGCGCACCAGATCGGCCTCTGCGTTCTGCACATGCACCGGCACCGGCACGGCGGCGAGCAACTCGTGCACCCCCTCGATGGAGAACCCCATC
>JALRFT010000065.1 GCA_023261915.1 Acidimicrobiales bacterium
GATCAGTTGCAGCGCCTGTTCCCTGCGGGTGTCCCTGACCTCGATCTCGTGAACTGGCCCGAGGTTGCCGTCCGGGGCGTGATGATCGACATGTCACGCAACTGCGTTCCCCATCTCGCCACCGCCGAGCTGCTCATCGACCGCTGTGCCTCGATGGGGATCAACCACGTGCTGTTGTACATGGAGTCCACATTCGATCACCCGGGCCACCAGGACACCACCGGTGGTCGATACCCCTACTCGGCAGCGGACGTGGCCCGCCTGCGATCGTTCGCCGCCGACCGGTACGTGCTGCTCGTGCCGGTGCAACCCTCCCTCGGTCACCTTGAACACTGGCTGGCCAATCCCCGCCACGCTCATCTCGCTGCCCTGCCGGGCGGGTACACCTCGCCCGACGGTGGTCACGAACCGGCCGCCTGTTTGGATCCGACTTCCGAAGAGGCGTGGGCCCTGGCGAGCGAACTGGTGTCCAACGTGGCCGAGGCATTCGATGCACCGCTGGTGCACGTCGGTCTCGATGAGCCACTCGACCTCGACACGGCATTGTGGGATGCCATCTTCGACGTCACCGACGGTCCCCCGCCATGGGCGGGAGTGGACAACGGCTCGTTCTGTGTGCCGTTGCCCCCCACCCAGCAGCGCCACTACATGGCGTGGCTACAGCGTCTGCGCACCCTCCCCGCTCTCGATGGACGCCAGATGCTCGTGTGGGCCGACGTGTTCGCACCCCATCCCGAACTCCTCGCCGAGGTTCCCGAGGGCGTCACCCTCGTGGAGTGGGGCTACGAGGCCGAGCATCCCTTCGATGCACGCTGTGGCCGGATCGCTGACGCAGGCCTGCCGTTCTGGGCAGCACCGGGGACCTCGGGGTGGTCGTCGATTTCGGGTCGGGTGACGAACATGACCACCAACGTGGCCGCCGCCGTCGAGGCCGTGGCCCGCCATAGCGGTGAGGGGGTGTTGGTCACCCGCTGGGAGTCGTTGCCCTCAATCTCGGACTGGCCAGGATTCGTGTGGACGGCCGCACTGGCATGGAACCGCCACTGCGCCCCCGATCTTGCCGCCGCCCTCGACACGGTCGTCGCTGGCGGACAGGGTCTCGGGGAGGCGTGGGTGATCCTCGGCACCGTACACGACCAACTGCCCGCCATCCCCGAACAGGGCAGCCTGTCAGCCGTGTTCGTCTCCGGCGGTATGGCTGCGGTGGGGCTCGCCCTCTTGGGTATGACCCCCGGTGATCTCGAGGGCGTCGAGACGACACTCGCTTCGGCCGCGGCCCTCATCGACGCCGCCACGGTGTCCGCCCCTGACGGCGAACTCCTGCGGGGGGAGTTGCGGTGGGTTTGTGACGCACTGACGTGGGCCACCGACGCCGGTCGCCTCCGCCTCGGGTGGGAGAATGCGCCCCGGGCCGAGGATCTGCGGGCCCGGCACGGTGAGCTTGTGGCCCGATACCTGCACATGTGGAACGATCGTCACCGGCCCGGTGGCGCTGAGGCGGTGGCGGCGGCGATGGCCGGCACCCTGGGAGGGTTGTGAAATGGCAGTCATCACGGTGGACGGTTTGTCCAAGGTCTTCGACAAAGGTGCCACGGCCGTCGACAACGTGTCGCTCGAAGTCGGTGACGGCGAGTTCATGGTGCTCGTGGGGCCCTCGGGGTGTGGGAAATCCACCTTGTTGCGCATGATCGCCGGACTTGAATCGGTCACCCACGGTGGGGTCCTCATTGATGGGCGTGACGTCACTTACTCCCCGTCGAAGGATCGCGACCTTGCCATGGTTTTCCAGAACTACGCCCTGTATCCGCACATGTCCGTGGCGGAGAACATGGCCTTCGCGCTGAAGATTCAGAAGGTATCCAAGGATGAGATTGACCGACGAGTCAAAGAAGCTGCTGCGCTACTTGATTTGAGTGAATACCTGGACCGCAAGCCGAAGGCACTTTCTGGTGGTCAGCGTCAGCGCGTAGCTATGGGCCGAGCAATCGTACGTAACCCACAAGTTTTCTTAATGGACGAACCGCTATCTAACTTGGATGCTAAATTGCGCGTGCAAACACGCACTCAAATCGCATCCTTGCAGCGTCGACTTGGCGTAACAACGGTTTATGTAACGCACGATCAAGTTGAAGCTATGACTATGGGTGATCGCGTTGCAGTGCTTAAAGATGGTGTTTTG
>JALRFT010000142.1 GCA_023261915.1 Acidimicrobiales bacterium
CGCCATTGCGGTCGGTCACCCGTTCGGCATGACCGGCGCCCGCATCATGACCACCCTGATCCACGGGCTGACCGAGGCCGACAAGACCTTCGGTCTCGAGACAATGTGTGTCGGTGGCGGACAGGGCATGGCCATGATCGTGGAGCGCCTCAGCTGATCGACCAGGTGGTGCCGCACCCATGACGTCACGGTGGTCGGCGAGCACGACGTTCGCTCCCGCCCCCTACCGTCGGCACCGGCGCCACTACGAACGCGGGGACCACGACTGGGTGGTTCTCAACACCGCGGCCACCCTCGCCGAACTCGGCGACGACGCCGCCCCGGACCGCTTCGGCCCCGCCGTCCTCGGACGGCTGGGTGCGGCCCTCGCCCGACGACAACAGTTCGGCGCCGCCCGGCTCGAACTGTCACGATCATGTGCCGCACTCGCCACCTCGGTGTCAGCTCGCGAACTCGGTGACGGGGAGTTCATTCGCCTTCAACTCGTCGAAGTCCTCCTCGCCATGGGGCGCTTCGGTGAGGCCCGCCAGATGGCCGAACCCATGCTCTCCGCCCGCCACCACGCTGCCAGTCGCATGGGTGCCGCCCGGGCCCTCGCTGCGCTGCACCTCGCCGGTGGCGATCCCACCGGCGCCCACGCCTGGCTCGATGAAGCGGCGGCGCGTGCGGCCGGACTCGGGGGCGACCTCGGGCTGGCACTCGTGCATGCTGACCGGGCCGTCGTCGTGGCCGGGAGCGGACGTCTCCATGAGGCCGTGACCATGGGCGCCGAAGTGCTGACCCGACTCGACCGGGCCGGTTCGGGCACCCGCTCGACGTCCATGGCCCTCACCCAGGCCTCCGTCACGGCCACGGCCGTCGCCCTCGCTGCCGCCCACGCCGGCGACATCGGGGCGGCATCCGTCCTCCTCGCCGAGGCCGACCGTCGAGCCGTGCTCGGCCATCGACCTGCCGACGAGGCCAGCCGGGACGTCGTGCGTTCGGCCGTTCTCCGACTCGCCTCACAGCCTCCGGGCGGTCTCGCTGAACGAGCGGGTCGGGTACTCGGTGCCGTGGGGGCCCAACCGGCGCAGGCGACCGCTGTGCGGGAGCAGGCGATGATCGCAGAGGCCAGTGGCCGTCACGCTTCGGCGGTGGTACTCGCCCGTCACGCCACCACCATGTTCGCCCGGCTGGGCATGGTCACCGAGCGACGACGCACCGATGCGCTCGTGGCTGAACTGGGCCCCGCCGACGAGGACGACGGGTAGGACTCAGGCGGTAACGACGCCCGCCGCCGTCAGTCGGGCCTGGGCCCGGCGCAGTGCCGCCTCATGTTCGATATCGGTGTCGATACGGGCAGCGTCGATGGCGGCGTCCCGGGCTCGCTCGGCACGGGCCACGTCAATCTGGCCGCTGAGTTCGGCCATGTCGGACAGTACCCGCACCTGACCGTCAACCACGGAGACGAAGCCGCCGTGCACCGCCGCCACCTCGCGGGTGCCGTCGGTGAGAAAGAAGGTCATCGAGTGGGTCTGGAGGGCACCGAGAAATGGGGCGTGACCTTCCATGAAGGCCACATCGCCTCCACCGATCGTGCGCGCCAGCACCATCGTCGCCTCGGCCTCGAGCACCACCCGTTCCGGGCTGACCAACTCAACGTGCAGCGGCATCAGGCGCCCTTCTCGAGCTCCCGGGCCTTGGCCCGGGCGCTGTCGGCGTCGCCCACGTTGAGGAACGCCTGCTCGGGGAGATCATCGAGGTCGCCGCTGACCAGCTGGTCGAAGCTGTCCACCGTGTCCTCCACGGGGACGTTGATGCCGGGCATGCCGGTGAAGACCTCAGCCACGAAGAACGGCTGGGACAAGAACCGCTGCACCTTGCGGGCCCGATCCACCACCACGCGGTCCTCTTCGCTCAGTTCGTCGAGACCCAAGATGGCGATGATGTCCTGGAGTTCCTTGTAGCGCTGCAGCACTTCCTGCACCCGACGGGCCACGTCGTAGTGACGCTGACCGACCACCTCGGGGGCGAGAATGGTCGAGGTCGAAGCCAGCGGATCCACGGCCGGGTAGATGCCCAGCGAGGCGATCTGGCGCGAGAGCTCGGTGGTCGCGTCGAGATGGGTGAACGTGGTGAACGGGGCGGGGTCGGTGGAGTCGTCAGCGGGCACGTACACCGCCTGCAGCGACGTGATCGACCGACCACGCGTCGAGGTGATCCGCTCCTGCAGCTGGCCCATCTCGTCGGCCAACGTGGGCTGGTAACCCACGGCCGACGGCATACGGCCGAGCAGAGTCGACACTTCCGAACCCGCC
>JALRFT010000177.1 GCA_023261915.1 Acidimicrobiales bacterium
CACTTCCAGCGCCGCGTTCCTGTTCCGCAAGACAGGTGATGCAGCTTGGTCTGTGTACAAGATTGCCTAAATCTTGAGCAAAGCAAAACGGGGCTTCGGCCCCGTTTTCACATGGAGATTCACATGAACGTAGTTCTCGTACACCCCATCCACGGTGCCAAAGTTGCCATCAACGAACTGGAGATGGAACAGGATGTCAAAAACGGTTGGACCGAGTACAATCCTGACACGCCCGTCGTTGACGTGGACGAGATCGTCGTCACCGGTGCTGAGGACCCGGCCCGACGCGCCGAAGTACTCACCGCCGCAGGCATCGTGGCTGGGGACCCTCTGGTGTTCGTCTCCCTTGGCAGCGCAGAGCGCAACGTCGCTGCGGTCCCGTGGGTCGACACCGTGGTCGTGAGCCGTTCATGGAATCCCGGTCGGGTTGACATCGCCGTCACGGCCCGGACAGCTGTTGGAGCGGTGCGCGACGCAGAGCAGTGGCGTCTCGTTGACTCCTCGGGTCGGGCCATCACCGACGCCCTCGACCCCGGTGGGCTCGTGGTGATCAGCGGCGTGTCGGCTCCGCCGATGGGGCAACGGATCGAATCGGTTGACCAGTCGCTCGTGGCTGTCGCGGCCGCGCTCACCAGAGGCCTTGCCACCCGGGTAGCGGAGGTACGACCTGGCGCAGGGGGGAACGTCGAGCTGGTCCTGCGGGGGAGTGAGGTGGCCGGAGCCGTCGTGGTGCTCGGTCAGCCCGGCGATCTCGGGCCGGCTGAGATCGCCTCGAAGGTCCGCAGTCTGGCCAATGTCCTTGCCACTGTTGACCTTTCCTGCCTGGCCACCATTGATCTTCGGGTTTCTGACACGGCAGTGTTGACCCGTGGCGAGTCATGCGCCTAGCCTTTCTACCCGTACCTGAGGTTGAGGGTTTGATCCTCGACCTTAAGTTCACCTTCAGCCGTTCAGTCGGCTGGTCGGCGTGGTCCGCAGGGCGGTCGGATCGGGCAGGCGTGAGGGATCGTCATTCGGCGTTCCCGACGCAGTGCCAGCGTCAGGTCGCGGCATCCTCCTGTGATGCACCCTCCCCCCGTAACCTTCAGGGGAGTGCGGTGTGCGCAGTGATGCCCGGTCACGAGTCACGAGATCGACAGAACCCGAGCAAACGAGCCAACCCAAGGTGATGGAACCACCCAAGGTGGAGGGAGAAACCACGATGTCAGCGAACCCGCAGAACTACCTGGCGGTGATCAGGGTGGTCGGAGTCGGCGGCGGTGGCTGCAACGCAGTCAACCGGATGATCGATGCCGGCCTCAAGGGTGTGGAATTCGTGGCGGTCAACACTGATGCTCAGGCACTCATGATGAGTGACGCTGACATCAAGATCGACCTCGGTCGTGACCTGACCCGCGGACTCGGCGCCGGCTCTGACCCCGAGGTGGGTCGCGAGGCAGCTGAAGCTCATCGTGACGAACTCGAAGCGGTCCTCAGCGGAGCCGACATGGTGTTCATCACTGCCGGCAAAGGTGGCGGCACGGGAACTGGCGCTGCTCCGGTCATCGCCGAGATCTCAAAGGGTCTCGGTGCGTTGACCATTGGGGTGGTCACCCGTCCATTCGGGTTTGAGGGTCGCCGGCGGTCGGTGCAGGCCGAGCAGGGCATCCAGCGCCTCAAGGAGAAGGTGGACACCCTCATCGTCATTCCCAACGATCGGTTGTTGACGGTTTCCAACGACAAGACATCGGTGCTCAATGCCTTCCGCATGGCCGATGAGGTCCTCCTGCAGGGCACCCAAGGCATCACCGACCTGATCACCACCCCGGGCCTGATCAACACCGACTTCGCCGATGTGAAGATGATCATGACTGACGCCGGTTCGGCGCTGATGGGCATCGGCTACGGCTCAGGCGAGGGTCGCGCCCTCACGGCAGCCCGCAACGCCATCTCGTCCCCGCTGTTGGAGGCTTCCATCGAGGGTGCCCGCGGGGTGCTGCTCACCGTCGCCGGTGGCAGCGACCTTGGCCTGTTTGAGGTCAACGAGGCAGCCGAGGTCATCCATGGTGTCGCCCACCCCGATGCCAACATCATCTTCGGAACGGTCATCGATGACGAGATGGGCGACGAGGTCCGGGTTACGGTCATCGCCGCTGGATTCGACCGCTGGGACGGCGACAGTGGCTCGTCCCGGTCCCGCTCGACGGGCCGCCGTGGGTCTGAACCGGTCACCGATGTGTTTGCCACCGATGACGACGCCAATGGCGAAGGCGACGACGACTTCGACGTTCCGTCATTCCTGAAGTAGTCGTTCTCCTTGGCAGCTGCGTCGGGGTCTGACCACCAGGCCTCTCTCGACGATCACGTCACCAGCGCCCTTGCGCGGGTGCGCAGTCGGCTGGCCGATCTGGGTCAGGGGAGACCGATTGCCGTGATTGCGGTCACCAAGGGTTTTGGGCCCGAGGCGGTGCGTGCGGCGGTCGCTGCGGGTGCGGACGGCTGCGGGGAGAACTACGCCCAGGAACTCGTGGACAAGGCAAGGGAACTCGATCCGTTGCAGCCCCGGTGGCATTTCATCGGTCAGTTGCAGCGAAACAAGGTGCGTCACCTCGCCCCCCTCGTTTCCGTGTGGCAATCAGTCGATCGACTGGCGCTCGGAGCCGAGATCGCCCGGCGAGCCCCGGGGGCGACGGTGATGGTCCAGTGCAACCTCTCAGGAGAGGAGCACAAGGGGGGTTGCACGTTCGCCGAAGTGCCCGGCCTCGTTTCGGCACTCACCGATCTTGGGTTGCGGGTTACGGGACTCATGGGGGTGGCCGCAGCGGGTCCGCCCGAGAGCGCCCGACCGTCGTTCGAGCGACTCGTGGAAGTCGCTGACGAACTCGGGCTTCCCGAGCGCTCCATTGGGATGAGTGGGGACTACGAGGTGGCCGTGGAGGCAGGGGCAACGGTTGTCCGATTGGGTACCGTGTTGTTTGGTCAGCGGAGCTCAGTTGGCGCTCCTCGGACAGGTGACGACGAATTGCCCGAACAACCTGATTCCGTGGGACAATAAGGTCAAGGAGGGGAGGAACTATGGCGAGTGTGTGGCGCAGAACTTTGCATTACCTGGGTCTGGGGCCCGACGACGAGTACGACGACGATCTCAACGCTGGCTACGGAGCGAGCGAGCCGGCACGTCGAGCGCCGGTCACCGGCACCTATGGCGCCACGGCCAACCGTGGCCCAGCCTCGCCCAGCGGTTCAGTGACCCGGGTGCCGTCGAGTGCGGCCCCCGAGCGACCGCTGCCGCCTCCGCCACCAGGCGCGGCCTCAACGACTGCGGCTCCCGAGGTCGCCGGTGTACGTCCCGTTCCCGCCTCGCCGTTCGGCAGCGAGGCGGTTTCGGGGTCCGTGCGTCCGATCGTCGCTGCTGCCCGAGTGACTGAGATCACCCCAACGGCGTTCAACGACGCCCAGTCGGTGGGGGACCGTTTCCGGTCCTCGAATGCCGTGGCCATGGATCTTGGTGCGGTGGATCGCGATCTCGCCCGCCGGCTCATCGACTTCTGCTCCGGGCTCTGTTACGGCCAGGGCGGCAAGATGGAGCGGATCGCCGGGCAGGTGTACCTGATCTCGCCCGCCGGAGTTGAGGTCAGCGTCGACGAGCGCCGCCGCCTCGCCGGCGAAGACTGAACCAGCACCGTGGGAATCATCTGCACGGTTCTCCAACTCTGGCTCTTCGCCATGTTCGTGAGGATCGTGCTCTCGTGGTTCCCGGTAACTGAGGGTGGCCTCATGGCCACGGTGACGAATGCTCTCGGAGCCATCACTGACCCCGTGCTGGAACCCGTGCGGCGGGTGCTGCCGCCGGTGCGGATCGGCACCATGGGTCTCGATCTCTCACCCATGGTGGTGTTGCTGGTGGGTTCCCTGCTCATTGGTGCCATCTGCTGAGTCCACGAGCGCCCAGCGGCGTCGGCCCGTCCCGGGCTCCCGCTCGGCTCGCTAGCATCTCGGCATGGAAGGTTCTGTGAGCAACGTTCAGTTCACCGTGAGTCGACGGGGCTTCGACCCCGACGAGGTTGCGAACTACCTCGCCCAGATCGACGAGAAGATCGTGGGCCTGCGGGCCATGGCCGCCGAGGCCATCGAACGCGCCGAGCGGGCCGAGGAGCAGGTTCGACGAGTCGACCCTGACGGCGGGTTGTCCGACGAAGAGGTGGCGTCACGGGCGGCGGGCGTGCTCGCCATGGCCCAGCGCACTGCTGATGCTGCCCTGACAACAGCTCGTGAGGATGCCGATCGGATCCGTCTTTCGGCTGAGGCCCACGCTGAACAGTTGCGGGTCGACACACAGCGCGAACTCGATTCCCGTCGAGGTGAGCACGTCGCCGCGCTGCGTCGGGAAACGGACGAGCTCGTCGCCGTGCGTGACCGGATCAGCGACGACATCGTGGCCTTGCAGCGACAACTCGATGAGGAGCGCGCTCGCGTACTTGAGATCGTCGCTGCCCTGTCTGCCGCAGCAGGAGCATCTGACGCCCCGTCGGCCGTGGTGGCTCCTCCGGTGGCACTCGTACCTGATCCCGTGGACATCTCCGTCGACCCAGCCGACGACCCGGTAGTGGTAGAGCCTCTTGCGGTGGTCGAGCCGGTGGCGGCTGCCGAGGAGGAACAGGAGAGTGCCGACGTGCTTGGATTCCCGTCACCGTCGCGCCGCGAAGAGCCTGTCTGGGGAGACGACCCTGACGCCACCTCACCACTCACGAACCTCTTTGGTGACGACGTGGTCAACGGCGGCCCTCCGGTCGACAATGACGAGGGCCGTTTCTCGCCTGATGAGGACCTTTCCGGTGGCAGTGCGTCCGGGGCTCCCGTTCCCGATCGACCCGACCCGGTCGAGGGCTCGGAGAGCTCCTTCGATGATGAGGACGACGACGCCATGCGGGCCTTCTTCGAGGGTGGCGAGGACGATGACGATGACCGGGGATCCCGGTGGGGCTTCCGTCGCCGCTAGGCGTCTGACCCCGGGGATCTAGGCGCGGCGCAAGGACACGTTCACAACGCCACCGTCAATGTCGATGGTGGAGGCGTCAGCGGGGATCTCCGACGTCGCCTCGAAGGACGCTGCGAGCACCTCACCGGCGATCCAGTCGAGGTGAGTGGTGATTGCCGCCAAGATCGCACCATCGGCGGCGAGTTCGACGTGGACGCGGTCGGCGATCTCGAACCCACTCGACTTACGCAGGTCATTGAGCGATCGCACGACCTCACGAGCTACACCTTCGGCTCGCAGGTCATCGTCAATCTCAAGGTCGAGCGCTACCGCCCAACCACTCTCCTCCGCTAGGGCGAATGCCTCGTGGCGCTCAGCGCGCACCTCGACCTCACTGGCGTCGAGAGTGACCCCGGCGATCTCAACTGATCCGTGTGCGTCGAGAGCGGCCTTGATGGCACTGCCGTCGGCACTGGCAAGGGCGGCCTTGACCTCATTGACGCTTGACCCCAAACGAGGGCCGAGGATCCGAAAGTTGGGGAGAACCTGCCACCCCATGAGTCCCGAGAGGGTGTCGATCTCCTCGAGCAGCCGCACATTCAGCTCGGAGCGGATCTCGTCAGCCACTGCGTCGTCGAGCTGAGGTCCGTCGTGGAGCATGAGGGCACGGGCCAGCGGTTGACGCACCTTGACCTTGGCCTCGGTGCGAGCGGAGCGACCGAGGCTCACGAGGCGGCGAGCAGCAGCCATCTGGGCCGCAAGGGACTCATCAAGCCACCCTCCGGCCTGTGGCCAGTCGGAGAGATGTACCGAGGGGGCCGACTCGCCCTCGTGGGAGACGAGGGTCGTGAAGATTTCTTCGGCGAGGAATGGGCAGAAGGGAGCGAGCAACTGGGCGACGGTGACCAGGCAATGGTGCAGGGTCTGGTGGGCGGCAGGATCACTTGATTTCCAGAACCGAGGCCGTGAGCGCCGCACATACCAGTTGGAGAGATCGTCGATGAAGTGGCCGAGCGCCGTGCTGGCGGCGAGGGCATCGAAGGATTCGAGGGCCGCGGTGACCTCCAGGGTGGCCCGATCTAGCTCGGAGAGCACCCAGCGATCCAGCACGTGAGCGGGCTGTGGTCGGCCACCATCGGGCTCGAACCCGTCGAGATCTGCGTAGGTGGAAAAGAAGCTGAACACGTTCCACAGTGTCAAAAGGGTCTGGCGGGTGGTTTCACGGATTCCCTCGTCGAAGACCCGTCGGGTCGTCCATGGCTGGCCCTGAGAGAAGAAGTACCACCGCAGGGCATCGGCGCCATGGGTGTCGAAGATGTCGAAGGGGTCGATGACGTTGCCGCGCGACTTGGACATCTTGTGACCGTGCTCGTCCACCACCAGTGCGAGGCAGACCACGTTGCGGTAGGGCGTGCGCCCGAACACGAGGGCGTTGGTGGCCAGCAGGGAGTAGAACCACCCCCGGGTCTGGTCGATGGCCTCGCAGATGAAGTCGGCGGGGAACGCCCCGGGGAACGGTCC
>JALRFT010000211.1 GCA_023261915.1 Acidimicrobiales bacterium
CGGCCTGACGCCACAGGACGCCCTTGGGCATTCCGGTGGTGCCGCCGGTGTAGAGGATGTAGAGGTCGTCGGGAGAAGGCTCAACCGGGAGGTCAGTGTTCGCCGCGGCGAGAGCCGCTTCGTAGTCGAGTGCACCGGGCAGCAGGGCTTCGCCTGAGTCGTCGTCGACTTGCAACAGCAGTTCGAGCGTCGGGACCTGGGCGGCGACGGCGGCCACTCGGGGAGCGAAGCACGCGTGGTAGACGAGGCCTCGGGCCTTGGCGTCATTGAGGAGGTAGACGAGCTCTTCTTCCACATACCGGTAGTTCACGTTGAAGGGCGCCACCCGAGCCTTGTAGGCGCCGAGCATTCCCTCGAGGTACTCGTTGCCGTTGTGCAGGTAGAGCCCGATCTGGTCCTGTCCCGATTCGTGGCCGGCCAGCGCTCCGCGTTCGGCGTGGGCCCCGAATCGGTGGTCGACGAGGACGTTGGCGAGACGGCGTGTGCGTTCGGCGAGTTGGGCGTAGGTGAACCGGCGATCGCGCCACACAATGGCGTCGCGATCCGGCACGGCGGCCGCGACCGCCTCGTTGACGGTGCCAAGGTTGAACTCCATGGGGACTCCCGACGACGGGCCGGGGGTGCTGACCCGCCGGCGACCCTGTTGTGGCGCTGACCCTACCGAACCTCTGTGGTCCTGGGTGCTCTGGCCGGACTCACGGCGGGCTCGGCGACGCGGCCCTCCCGACGCAGCGGCTCCGAGATGGCGGTGCGGCGCCGGTCGCGACGGCGTCAATGACGAGCCGCTGTACGCACGGACTGGCGTCAAAGGAGGTGTGCCCGTCAGCCTCGTGGATGATGAGGGCGCCAGTACCGAGGGCGGTGTGGACGGCTTCGGCCGACGCCAGGGGCGTGGCGCGGTCACCCGTAGCGCCGACGACAATGATGACAGCGTCGCTGCCTGCGGTGGTCGCTGGCCACGGCGCAACGGTCGAGCCGGGCCACAGGGCGCAGCCCCTGACCTCATCGGCGATTGCCGTCCCGAGCCGCGGTGACACCAACGCCATCCGAGCGGTCATGGCGGCGTGGGCGGCCAGATCTTCGGGGTGGGGCAGGTCACTGCAGAGAGTGGCGAGGTAGGCGGTGTAGGAAACTCCGCTCCAGTAGGACTCGGCGAGCTGCTCGAGACCACGTTGGTCACCCGTGGTGGCGGCGGAGAGGGCGGCCCGCAATCGGCCGGCACCGGAGGGCGAGTAGCTGGCGGCGATGGCAGCGAAAGCGAGGGTGTCGGGGTCGACGCTCGGTGAGCTTCTCGCCAGGTCGAAGAGGTTGGCACCATCTGGCTGGTCAGCGGCTTCAACGAGGAACTGCTCCATGGCCAACGACTGGGCCGTCAGGAGCTGTTCGATGTCCTCGGCGGGATTGACGACGCCGTCAAGGACCAGGGTCCGCACGGCGTCGGGATAGGCCCGCAGGTAGGCGAGGCCGAGGTAGGTCCCATAGGAGAAACCGAGGTAGTTGAGGCGATCGATGCCCATGGCGAGCCGGAGGGCATCGAGATCGGCAACGCTCTCACTCGTACCGAGGTGGTCAACGAGACCAGGTGAGCCGGTCGTGCACGCCGAGACGAACGCCTCCAGACCAGCGGTATCGGTCGGATTGCGATGCACGGCGGTGCCATTGGTGCCACCGACCCCACCACAGTCAAGGTTGGTGCTTGCTCCGACCCCACGGGGGTCCCACGACACGAGATCGAACGACTCGACGAGGGCCGCCGGCCAGGTGCCGGCGATCACGCGATCTGCGGCCGAGGCACCCGGTCCACCCGGGTTCACGAACAAGGTTCCTGCCGAGGCCCCTGTCGCCGGGCGGCGGGCCACGGCGAGTTCGATGGAGGGGCCGGTGGGGTCAGCCCAGTCGGCCGGCACGGTCAAGGTGGCGCATTCCACCACCCCTCCACAGGCCGACCACTGGAGCGGGGTTACTGGCGATGAGGCGGGTGGCACCGACGGGGCGGCCTCGTCCACGGTCGGTTCGACCGAGGCCGAACAGGCGGCAACGAGGACGGCCGTCACCACCAGGACGATTCCGCGTCGCATCCAGGGTGGGCGAGTGGTCATCGGCGGGTGGAGGGTCGAGAACCCACGCAGTCAGGAGAACCAGACGCGCTGATACTGGCGACTCATAGGGTGCACCAGCAGTACGAACAGGGCCACGGGGAACACCAGTGACATCAACAGGGCCAACTGGAACAGCGACCCGAGCCCGTTGGAGATCACGTAGGCGCCAAAGGGAACAAGTGACAGCCCCGCCGTACCCACCCCGAGCAGGTAGCCCCACCGTTTCTCGTTGGCGATGCCGTACCCACTGCCGGCCATACCGACGGTGAGAACCAGCCCGGGCAGGAACCCAAAGAAAAACAGCGGGCTGTTGCCGAACAGCAGACCGAAGGCGGCATTGAAGTACAGCAGGAACGTGGCGATGTAGAGCGTCTGTGGCTGGGAGGGGTTGACGAACCGTCGGGTTTTCACCTCCCCAGTGTGGCACCGCCGAACCCCCAATCCCCACCCGGGTGGCCAACCGTCACGTCGAGCGTGCCCGAGGACGGTCGTTGAGATCGTCAGCGGCGGCTGGGAGAGTGATGTCATGGTGGTGGCAGAAGACCTCGCAGGAGTGGTGCTGGCCGCTGGCCGTGGGTCCCGACTGCGCCCGCTGACCCTCGAACGGCCCAAGGCACTCTGTCCCGTCGGCCCCGACCTGCTCGTTGACTGGGCACTGGACCGACTTGAGCGCTCCGGAACGGTCGCTGTCGCCGTGAACGCCCACCACGGTGCCGATGCCCTCGTTGCCCACGTGGGTGGCTCGGCTCGGTGGTCGGGACGGGTGCACCTGTCGGTCGAAGCTCCCGTGGCACTTGGCACGGCAGGAGCCCTGCACCACCTCTCGGATTGGCTCGATGGACGGCCGGCACTCGTGGTGAATGCCGACGCGTGGACGACTGCCGATCCTGCGGTGCTGGTAGCGGCATGGAACGGCCACTCTCCGGCAGTACTCGTTGCCGGCGATGAGTTCGGACCCTCCGCTGCGGTGGCGGCAGCAGTGGTGCCCGCCGACCTGATCGCCCAACTGCCAGAGGGGCCCAGTGGGTTGTGGCAACAGGTGTGGGAACGTCAGCACGCGGAGGGAAATCTTCAGGTGGTCAGCACCGACGCCACCTTCATCGACTGTGGCACCCCGGCGAGGTACCTCTACGCCAACATGGTGGCCTCGGGTGGATCAACGGTCATCGGGGATGGTGCCCGGATGGACGGCGTCGCCCACCGGTCAGTGATCTGGCCGGGGGCGGTGGTCAGCACCGGCGAGGTCCTCGTCGACGCCATCCGAACTGGGGGAGGCCGCACGGTTCTCGTGCGGTAATCCTCAGAGCGTCGGGCGGGTCGACCCCAGATCGACGCGTATCTCGGGACCGTTCGCCGATGCGCTCAGCTGCCCGCAGGCGGCATCAATGTCAGTTCCCCGGTTGGCGCGCACCGTGGCATTGATCCCCAGTCGACGGAGGTGATCGGCGAACGCCGAGACCCGCTGCGGGGGTGATCCCCGGGTGGCAAAACCGTCGGTGGGGTTGAGCGGAATGAGGTTGACATGGGCTCGCAGTGGCCCGCACAGGGCGCTGAGGCGTTCGGCGTCCTCCCCCCGGTCGTTGACTCCATCGATGAGCGCCCATTCGAAACTGAGTCGACGACGCTTGACCTCTACGTACTCGGCGCAGGCATCCATGAGTTCGCCGAGGGGGTAGCGACGGTTGATGGGAACGAGTCGGTCACGCAGGGCGTCATCGGCGGCATGGAGTGAGACGGCGAGATTGACCGGTAGGTCCTCGGCGGTCATGCGCCGGATGCCGGGGATCAGGCCCACGGTTGAGATGGTGAGGGAGCGGGCCGACAGCCCCATGTCGTGATGCAGTCGTTGCACCGCCGCCCACGTGTTGTCGAAGTTCGCCATGGGCTCGCCCATGCCCATGAACACGATGTTGTCCACTCGTCGTGGCACCGCGGACTGGCGGGCCCGGACGACCTGTTCGAGGATCTCCCCGCTGGTCAGGTTGCGGGTGAACCCGGCCTGCCCGGTGGCACAGAAGTCACAGGCCATCGCACAGCCGGCCTGGGTGCTGACACAGACGGTGGTACGGCGCGGGTAGTGCATGAGTACCGATTCGACCTTCGCTCCATCGGCGAGCGTCCAGAGCCACTTCACCGTCTCGCCTCCGTCACTCACCGAGCGCTGGATCTCGCTGAGCGCATCGGGGTGGTCCGTGACGAGTTGTCGGCGGAGTGAGGCTGGCAAGTTGGTGAGTTCCGCAACGGGATGACCCTGGCGGTAGAGACCGTCCCAGAGTTGGTCGACCCGAAAGGACGGCTCGGTGGCGAGGAGGGTCCCGAGCGCGTCACGGTCGAGGTCGTAGAGGGTCACGGGTCTCCACGCTACCGTGGGGGTGTGGACACCTCCGAGACCGCTGGCACTGCAGATCCGGGGCTGGCGGCACTCACCCCTGAACGTCGGGCCAGCCTCTTGCACACCCGGTCGCATCGCCATCGTGACGTGCAGGGCGGCGTGGCGCGGGCCAGCGTGTTCGGGGTCAGCGACGGCCTCGTGTCCAACGCTTCCCTCATTCTCGGTGTCGCTGGTGCGGACACATCATCGTCAATCGTGCGTCTGGCGGGGATCGCCGGACTGATTGCCGGCGCAGTATCGATGGCGGCCGGGGAGTACGTCTCCATGCGGGCCCAACAGGAACTCTTCCAGCGTGAACTCGAACTCGAACGTCTCGAGCTTGAACGCAACCCCGAGACCGAGTTGGCCGAACTGACCCAGCTCTATCTCAACCGGGGCCTCAGCGAGGAGGTGGCGTCTCTCGCCGCCCAACAGATGATGGCTAACCCTGAGCAGGCACTGGAAGTCCATGCCCGGGAGGAACTCGGATTCTCACCCGATTCGCTCGGGTCGCCCATCGGGGCAGCGCTCGGTTCATTCGGGGCGTTCTGTGCAGGGGCGTTGGTCCCACTCATCCCGTGGTTCTTCGCCGGTGGGATGACCGCAGTGATCTGGTCACTGGCCCTGGCGGTCACGGCGGCGGCTGGCGTGGGTGTGGCCTTGGCATCATTCACCGGTCGGTCACGATGGTTTTCGGCGTTGCGTCAGGTCCTCATCGCCTCGGTGGCCGCAGTGGTGACCTACGGGATCGGTCACCTCGTTGGCGTGCAGGTCAGCTGACCGAGCGCATCGTCACGTCTGCAGTTCCCGGCGATACCAGCGGTGACGCTCGTGTTCGCTGAAACCGAGGCCGTCATAGAGCCGCATCGCCGGCAGGTTGTCGGCCTCGACGTAGAGCATGCCGGTGTCCACACCCCTGCTGCTCAGATGATCGAGGCCGGCGAGCACGATGGCCTGACCGAGGCCCTGGCCATGAGCGTCAGGGTCGACAGCAATGACGAAGATCTCGCCCAGTTCAGGATCATGGGCCGTTGCGGGATGCACCTTGGTCCAGCAGAAGGCGTCCATTGGCCCATCGGGGCCATCGTGAACGAGGAAGCCAGCGGGTTCGAACCAGGGGGCGCTTTGATGCTGTTGGAGGGCAGCGGCATCCCAGCGTCCCTGCTCGGGATGCCATGCGAAGGCCCGTCGGTTGATCTCCAACCATCGATCCGTGTCTCGGTCAGGGTCAAAGGCGCGAACGGTGAGATGGCCGGAGCGCCGTCGATCGGGGGAAACCGGGAGAGCACACCGCAACTGCAACTGGTCCCGGATGAGCACCCAACCTGTCGCCGCAGCCACCTCGGCCAACCCGGCCGGATCGGGATGGGCCGCGAGGGTGATGGAGGAGGCGCCGTGGGCGGCTGCCTCGGCCACGAGCGCTTCGAGATCGCCCGCATCCGGCCCGTCGGTGGCCCAGTGCAATGCCCCGGCGAGACGGTCGGCCACCTCGGGTGGGGTGGTGGTCACCGTGATCACAGGCCTGAGGCTAGGAGGTCGTGGGGGACAGGTGGGTAACCTCTGGCGATGCCACGACCACGCAGCCCCAAGGGTCGGGCCCGCGAGACCAACGAGCGTCTCGCCCTCGAATACCCCGACGCCCGATGCGAACTCAATCATCGCAACCCGTTTGAGTTGTTGGCGGCCACGATTCTGTCGGCCCAGTGCACCGACGAACGCGTCAACATGGTGACGCCTGCTCTCTTTAAGCGATACCCCGACCCCGAGTCGCTTGCGGTGGCGAATCCCGCCGACGTCGAGGAACTCGTCCACTCCACCGGCTTCTATCGCGCCAAGGCAGCCAACCTCATCGGCATGGCCACCGGACTCGTCGAACGTTTCGGCAGCGAGGTGCCCACGGCCACCGAGGATCTGGTGACCCTGCCCGGCGTCGGCCGCAAGACGGCCAATGTGGTGCGCAGTGTGGCGCTCGGCCTACCTGGTCTGCCCGTCGACACCCACGTGGGCCGCCTCGTGCGACGCCTCGGCATCACCGAGGAGGAAGATCCGGTCAAGGTGGAGATGGCATTGAACGCCATGATCGCCCCCGACGACCGGGGCCGGTTCAGCCTGCGGCTCATCCTGCATGGCCGTCGCGTCTGCCCGGCCCGCAAGCCCCGCTGTGGCGACTGCTCCCTCGCCGACTTCTGCCCGTCGTCACAGTTGTAGCGATACGCCGGCGTCAGTGCACCGTTGACCGCTCAGGACTGTCCCTTGTTGGCGAGCGAGCGCACGACCGCGTCGAGACGTCGGGAGGCTTGCGAGAGCGCCCGTTCCACCTCGTAAAGGTCCGCTGCATCGCCCTCGCGTCCACCGACTCCGAGTCGTTCGGCGCTCGCCGCTACCCGCTCAAGGGCTTCGGTCAGCGCTGCGGCCAACGAACTCAACTCTGCGTGTTCCCGCTCCACGAGGTCAGTCTGCCCGCTTGCATCGCTCATGACGTAGACGGACGCAAACGGACACCGTTGGTTCGGCGTTGGAGGGGTAGCGTGGCAGGGCGATGACCGTGCCGATTGAGGGCTTGTGACCATGCTGAACCGACTCGACCTCCGAGGTGTGTCCGATCCCCGGACCGTGCTGCCTCGACCCAGCGACGAGCCCGATGAAACCCGGGCGGCGGCCCTCGGGACGGTTCGATCCATCATCGCTGCCGTGCGCGCCGAGGGTGATGCTGCCCTGCACCGTTTCACCGCCGAGTTCGACGGGGTGACGCTCGATGACGTGCGCGTCTCGCCACAGGACTGCGTTGCTGCCCTCGAGTCGATCGACCCGGCATTGCGTAACGCCCTTGAGGTGGCAGCGGACAACATCACCTCTTTCCACCGGGATCAGGTACGGCCCGACCACGAATGGGAGCGGGAGGGGATCTACGTCCGTGGGCGCACGGTTGCCGTGGGGCGGGCCGGTTGCTACGTGCCCGGTGGCCGCGGGGCCTACCCCTCGACGGTGCTGATGACGGCCATTCCCGCCCGGGTTGCCGGCGTTGGACAGGTGGTGCTGTGCGTTCCGCCGGATCGCACCACCGGAACCGTCGCTCCGGCCGTACTCGCCGCGGCCGCTGTTGCCGGCGTCGATGAGGTGTACGCCGTCGGTGGCGCTCAAGCCATCGCCGCCATGGCCTATGGGACGGCGTCCATTCCCCCTGTCGACGTGATCTGTGGGCCAGGGAATCTCTACGTGGCGCTCGCCAAGCGTGAGGTCGCCGGTGCGGTCGGCATCGCCGCCGCCTTCGCCGGACCATCGGAGATCGTCGTGGTGGCAGATGACATCGCACCGGTTGAGGCTGCGGCCGTTGATGTCATGGTGCAGGCTGAGCACGGGCCTGACGGCATGGCGTGGCTGATCACGTGGTCAGAGTCAGCGGCTGATGCCATCGATGCTGCCATCGCCCGCCGCGTCGAGGAAGCTCCTCGTCGGAACGAGATCACCGCCACGCTGTCATCCAACGGCTGGCTGGCCCTCGTCGACGGTCCGATCGAGGCCATCGAACTCGCCAATCTCATCGCTCCCGAGCACCTCCAGTTGATGTGTGAGGGCGCCGATGACCTCGCCGACTCGGTCCGTAACGCCGGCGCCGTGTTCTGCGGCAACCTCGCCCCAGCGTCCTTCGGTGACTACGTGGCTGGGCCCAGCCACGTGTTGCCCACATTCGGTTCGGCCCGCTTCGGTAGCGCGCTGACGGTGGACGACTTCACCAAACAGGTGCACATCGTCTCGGTCGACGCCGATGGCTTCGCCACCTACGGCCCTGTGGTCGAGACCCTGGCAGTTGCCGAGGGATTCGAGGCCCACGCCGATTCGGTCCGGGTGCGACGACCGGACGAGTCCTCGGGTCGTGCGGTGGGATCATGACCCACCCGGTCACACCGCGTCCCGATGTCGAATTGATCGCTGGCTACCACTCGCCCCAACTCAACGTTGATGTGCGTCTCAACACCAACGAGTCACCCGAACCGCCTCCGACGGCCTTCAATGCCGAACTCGCTGTCGCGCTCAAGGAAGTGTCTTGGAATCGCTACCCGGATCGAACCATGTCGGCCCTCCGGGAGCGGATCGGGGCGTTCCACCATGTGGATCCGGCCATGGTGTTCTGCGCCAACGGATCCAACGAGGTGCTCCAGAGTGTGCTGTTGGCCTACGGCGGTCCCGGTCGCTCGGCCGTGGTGTGGGAACCGACGTATGCGCTTCACAGCCACATCGCCCGGGTCGTCGGCACGAGTGTGACGGTGGCGGAGCGAGCGGCGGACTTCGCCATCGAAAGTGATGCAGCTGTCCGTCTGATTGCGGAAGAACGGCCCGACGTGGCGTTCCTGTGCTCACCCAACAACCCCACGGGCACCGAGGACCCGTCGTCCACGACGGCGGCGGTGGTGGCGGCGGCGAGCGCAGCGGGCTGCCTCGTGATCGC
>JALRFT010000225.1 GCA_023261915.1 Acidimicrobiales bacterium
TGACCGTGCTGGCGCTGGTCGCCCGGCCACTTACCGGAATCCGGCTGGCCATCGTCGTGACGATGGGCCTGGGCTTCCTGGTGGTCCTCTATGTGCCCTGGCTGTCGGATTTCTTCGCCCTGCCTCTCAACGATGACGCCGCGCTGGCCAGGAAGGGGTCCGAGTGCGACCACCTCGTCGCGGGCGGCGAGGATGGCCGACTCGGCGGCGAACGCTGCCTCGGTGGCGAGGAACGCGTCGGAGGGGCTCGACAGGTTCAGACGGGCCAGTTCGTGAGACACCGTGGCCCACACACCCTGCTGATCGCTGCGTCGGCTGCCCGATGACGCAAGGTTGTGGGCCACCGACCAGCTCGTGGTGCGACGCACCCGGCGGGACACGAATCGGCCCGAACGGCCGAACCCCCGCCCGCCACCCCAGCGGCCGTGTTCCACACAACTCACCGGCAGGTCGAGGTCCGCCCCGGCCGGCACCAGGACACTGGTGTTCACCACTCGGTCCTGTTGGCCACCCTGGAGGACCTCGCCACCGGTGATGAGGGTGGGGAGGTTCCCGGTGTTGGTCACCGTGAGGGTGGGCACGGTGGCCACCTCGGCTTCGGTCACCGTCACCGTGGACGTGTCCGCCGACAGTGCCGGCGGCCGGTCACCGTGGAGGTACACCGGGATCAATGAGATGCCTTTGCGGGTCAGTGGGGTGCCGACTGCGGCGTGGGTGAGGACGGGAACGGTGGTCATGTCAGCCTCCTTGGCTCGTGAATCCGCCGGAACGGATGCGGGTGATGGCTTCGCCCGGGTGGAATGGGTTGTCGAAGTGCCACTGGTTGACGGCGGCGATACCGGCGGCGACCTCGGTAGAGGAGGCGCCGTTGCGCCGCAACCACCAGGAGATGGCGTCATCGGCGTAGAGCACCTTGGCAATGGGCCGTGCCGCCCGGATGGTGTCAAGGGCCTCGATGGGGTCCCAACCGAGGCTCAACAAGGTGGCGAACGTCAACGACGGGGCCCGGTTGATGCCCATGTGGCAGTGCACCACGAGGCGTCGGTCCGGGTCGGCGAGGACCTCGGTGGCGATGCGGGTTCCTGCTTCGAACCACTCGTCGGTCTGGCCGAAGCCGTCATCGTCTGTGCCGAGCCACCAGTACGTGATGTGGGGGGCGTGGGTTGCGACGAACCGTTCGTGTCCGAACCGGTCGCCCTTCGCCTCGATTCGCACGTCGAGGATGTCGGTCACGCCGGCCTCAACCCAGCCAGCCAGCTGGTCGAAGGCGGCGGTGGGGTTCTCGTCGAGATCCCCGGTGAGGTTCACCTGGTCGGTGACCCAGCAGGACTGGCGGTGCCAGTGCAGGGCGTCGAGGAGCGACGCCAACTCGTCGGATGTGGACATGTTCTTCCTTTCATCGGTCCCGGCATTGGCACCGTGCGCCAGTGGCGTCGGTTGCCTCACCTTCATCGGGCCAGGTCCCTCAGGTGATCTTGATGAATCGTCTTCAAGATACGTAGGAGGTGTGACAACACCTTCTGCCGTTGGTTGTGGCCCGGTGAGACCTCGTCTCGTTGCCACCCGGCGGGTGCCGAGTGGATGGGTTCAAAGACCAATCGCACCAAGCCGACGAAACCGTGCACGGATTTCCAAAGAGGCGCAACGGCGGGCGAAAGCACCGAAGAGGAGCTGTCGTGCGACTGGGTGGTGAAGGAGGCATACGCCCATGACCACGACCGTCTATTTCAACGACCGATACACCGCTTCAGCCCACGCCGCTGAGCCGACCCGCAAGTCGGGACTCATCGCCGCCACGCTTGGCGACCACCCCGAGGTGCGGCTCGCCGATCCGGCGGCGCATCGCGACCAGGCTCTCGTGCACCTCGCCGAGGTGCACGACGCCCGTTACCTCGAGGCGATCCGCACCGGTGAACCGTTCGAGCTCGCCGAGAGCCAGGGGTTCGGATGGGACCCCGGCATCTACACGATGGCGGTTGAACACGCCGCCGGCCAGGTAGCCGCCGTCAACGAGGTACTCACCACCGGTGCCCGCATCGCCGGGTCGCTGTCATCAGGCCAGCACCACGCCCGCCGAGACGAAGGGGTCGGGTTCTGCACGTTCAACGGCCTCGCCGCCTCGACAGGCGAAGCGTTCCGGCTCGGGGCGGAACGTGTCCTGGTGCTCGACTTCGACGCCCACGGCGGCGGCGGCACCCGCAGCGTGACCGATCCGGAGCGGGTCATTCAGGTGGACGTCACCGTCTCGCCGTTTGACCTGTGGGAACCGACCACGGCCAACGACCACTTCGAGTTGGCCGAAGCCGACGACTACCTGCCAGCGATCGACCGGGCGCTCAACCACGCCAGCGGTATCGGTGCCGTCGACCTCGTCATCTACAACGCCGGTATGGATCCGGTCAACGCCCGGGTGGGTGCCGCCGAGCTGGCCGAACGGGAACGTCGGGTCGCCGACTGGGCCGCTACGGCGGATGTGCCGGTGGCGTACCTGCTCGCCGGCGGGTACCTCTGGGGCGGGTTCGACTGGGACGACATCGTCGCCCTCCACCGACTCACTATCGACACGTTCGTGAACTGAACCGGTGGGACTTCTCGCTGGGGCGCTGTTTGTGGCCTGGCGTCGGCAACGACGCCGGGCCCGACGGGCGGATGCTTCCTTCGACGAGCTCGTTGACGACGTCGCCA
>JALRFT010000335.1 GCA_023261915.1 Acidimicrobiales bacterium
AGATCGCTGCCGACCCACTCGCCGCCCGGGCCCGCGCCCAGAGCGCTCGCCAGCGGGCGGTCGACACCTACGATGCGGACATGTGCTCCGCCATCGTGTCCGCACGCGTCACCGCCATCCGCAGCGAACTCGCACTCCGGCGTTCCGGACACCTTGAGGCCACACCGTGAGCCGGGCAAGAAACGTTCGCCGTGCCGCCCAGCGGGCGATCGGCACCCCCGACGCCTCCGAACTGGCAGCAATCCTCGAAGGATTTCAGCGCTCGCTTGATGGTCTGCTCGCCCGCATCACCCAGCTCGAGACGTCGGTCGGCAGCCGTGATGAGGAGGTTCGGGCCCAGCTCGATCTCCTCCGCAAGGTTGCCACCGAACACGCGGCGAGCCTCGATCGGCTTGTGAGCGGCAACACCCCGACCACCTCGAGCTGAGTAGTGCATCAAGCTCTGTGCGTGTCGAATTCCTGCCAGTGACCGCCCGACACCTTGTCGTGGCGGCGGACTTGGCCGGGCCCGACCGCTACCACGTCGGGGACGAGGCGATGGCTGAGGCGAACCTCGCTGCGCTGCGAGCTGCAGATGTGGGCGACCTCACCATCACGGTGACCAGTGCCGACCCCACGTGGACCGCCGCCGAACACGATTGTGCGGCGGTGCCGTGGGCAGGGTTCGCCACGTGCGACGGCGAACGTCAACGTCAGAACCTGCTCAGGCGTCTCAGCAATCCCCGTCGAGGTGCAGGCACGCCGCTCGTGGATGCCGCCCTCTCGGCTGACGCCGTGATCATCTCCGGGGGTGGCAACCTCAACTCGCAGTGGCCTGCCCACCTCTTCGAGCGGGTCCTCCTCGGCCGAATCGCCGCTCGACGACAGATCCCGGTGCTACTGACCGGGCAGACCATCGGCCCCCATCTCGAAGAGTCCCATCGCCTCCTCGTTCGTGAACTCTTGGGATCGGCATGTCTCGTCGGCGTCCGGGAACCCCACAGTGCCGCCCTCGCCGAAGCGCTAGGGGTCGACGCCACAGCCCTGTTCGCCCAGGCTGATGACGCCATCGGACTCCCGCCCGTGCCCCCTCCGGCGCTGCCACCAGGTTTCGATCCCGGCACACCAGCCCGGCCATCCCGATTCATCGCCGTCACCATGCATCCCATTGCGCCGCCGGGTGACCCGATGCTGCACTCGCTCGCCACCCAGCTCGCCGTCGTTGGCGATCAGATGGGCGCCCAACTGCTGTACGTACCCCATGTCAATCGTCGGGAGGGACCGTTTGTACGATCCGATGTCGACGTCACCCACGAGATGGCCGCCATCTCTGGTGGCTGGGTGCTCGAGCCCCCCAATGTCCGATCGGCGCAGTGGGCGGCGCAGGCGGCGTGGTTGGTGGTGACGACCCGATACCACCCCGTGGTGTTCGCCACGGCCGCCGGAGTTCCCGTTCTGGCGCTTCCTTCTGACCACTACACCGCCGTCAAGACACTCGGTGCGCTGGGTCACGTCGGTCTCGGCCACTGGCACCTCAATGTCGCCGACATCGGAGCTGACCGACTCGCTGATGCCCTCGGTGAGTTGGCCCGGCGGCACGGCGAGATTGCCAGCTGGCTCGGTGACACCAAGGGGTACCTCCAACGACTCGACCGGGAGCGTCGAAGACGACTGCTGGCGGGACTAGGACTGCCGACACCCCGCCCCGATCCCCCGACCCGACACTTCGATCCCACCATTCGGCCCGATGCTCCCCGTCCGGCAGGGATCTGGGCCAAGGGGTGACGGTAGGGTGGGAGTGATGTCCTCGCCTGCGGCTGCTGCTGCGTTCACTCGAGATCATGCCCTGCATCGCCTGCGGGAGGAGACCTTCGACGTCGTCGTAATTGGTGGCGGTATCACCGGTGTCGGATGTGCCCTCGACGCTGCGTCACGCGGCCTGCGCACCGCACTCGTCGAACGGGACGATTTCGCCTCGGGCACCTCGTCGAAATCCTCCAAGTTGGTGCATGGCGGCCTGCGCTACCTGCAGCAGGGTGACATCCGACTCGTGTACGAGGCACTCGCCGAACGCCAGCGCCTGCGGCACAACGCCCCTCACCTCGTGCACCTTCTCCCCTTCCTGCTGCCCGTGTTCGGCGGCAAGGGTGGGGTCATCCCCAAGAAGCTGGCCCGTGCCCTCGGCAGCGCCATGTGGATGTACGACCTCACAGGTGGAGCGCGTATCGGCAAGCTGCACAAACGCATCAGTGCCGACGAGGCCCTCGCCCACATGCCGACGCTCAGACGTGACCGGCTGGCTTCGTCGTATCTCTACTACGACGCCGAGGCGGACGACGCCCGCCTCACCCTGACCGTGGCCCGCACGGCCGCCCTCGACCACGGTGCGGTGATCCTCAATCGGACCCGGGTGACCGCCATTGGTGCCCCGGGTGACCACACTTGGTTTGCCGACCATGACGTACCCCTGCGCCTTGTCGAGGTTGAGGCCACCCTCGCCGACGGCTCGACGACGACCGTCGAGGTCCGTACAGCGTCGATCATCAACGCTGCGGGAGTGTGGGTGGATGAGATCCGCCACCTCGACGAGGGCGTCGACCCCGACTCCATCCGTCCGGCCAAGGGCATCCACATCACCGTCCCGTGGGACAAGGTCCGCAACGACATCGCAGCGGTCATCCCGGTTCCCGGCGACAAGCGGTCGGTGTTCGTCGTGCCGTGGGGGGACTTCACGTTCATCGGGACCACCGACACCGACTACGACGGACCCGTCGATGACCCTCAGTGCACGTCCGACGACATCGACTACCTGCTGCGGGCCATCAACGGTGCCGTCGTCGAGCCACTCGACCGCAACGACGTCCTCGGTACGTGGGCAGGGCTGCGACCGCTTGTCAAACAGACCGACAGTGGTCGCACTGCCGATCTGTCCCGCCGCCATCAGGTGGTGCATTCCGCATCAGGGGTGGTGACCGTCAGTGGAGGCAAGCTCACCACGTATCGGGAGATGGCTGCCGACGCCATTGACCACCTCCTCGCCCACGTGCTCACGAGCAGTTCCATCCGCAGCCGGGTCCGGCGACGCACCCGAACCAAACGCCTGCGCCTCCGCGGTGCCGCCGGATACGACGAAGCCCTCGCTGTGGCGGCCGCACCGCCGTTCGGACTCGACGCCGACACGGTCACCCACCTCGCCGATCGCTTCGGCGGTGAGGCGGGACAGGTCCTTGGCCTGATCGCCAGCGATCCCGGCCTCGGTTCCCCGATCATCCACGGGTTGCCGTACCTCGCCGCCGAGGTCGTCCACGCCGTCCGCCACGAGATGGCGGTCACCGTTGACGACGTGTTGAGCCGTCGCACCCGGGCACGTCTCCAACTGCGTGACGCCTCCGCCGAGGCGGCCGGTGCCGTGGCTGAGCTCATGGCCGCCGAGCTCGGTTGGGACGCTGCCCACCGCGACGCCGAGGTGTCGTCGTATCTGGCGTCGGTGGCCGCCGAGCGGACCAGCGCCGACCTGCCCGTGACGGCGCTGACACCTGGCAGCGGTTCGTGAGCGGTTCAGGCGGTGCCGATGCCCTCGGTCCCGGCGCGCCAACGCCACCCATTGCGCTCGATCTGACCACCGGCGGCGCTTCACCACGCCTTGGCGGTGAACGAGTCACCGTTCCCGACGAGGTCGTGGCCGCGCTGGCCACGGCCACGGGTGGTGCGGTGACCACCACCGCAGCAGAGCTGGCCGAAGCGTCTCGGGACTGGTGGCCTCTGGCCATGACCTGGGCGGCCGACGGAGGTGTGCCGGGGCTCGCCAGTGTGGTCGTCCGCCCGGCCGACCACGACCAAGTCGCAGCCGTACTCGCCATCTGCAACGCCGCCAAGATTCCCGTCACGGCTGCTGGCGGACGGTCCGGGGTATGCGGCTCCTCAGTGCCACTGTTCGGCGGCGTGGTCCTCGACCTCTGTGGTCTCGTGGGGATCCGATCGGTGGACACCGACTCCCTCGTCGTTGATGTGCTGTGCGGCACCTTCGGTGACCACTTCGAACATGAACTCGCCACGACATGGGGTGTCACCGTCGGCCACTGGCCCCAGTCCGTGGCCCTGTCGACGGTGGGCGGCTGGCTGGCGTGCCGCGGGGCCGGGCAGCTGTCGAACCGCTACGGCAAGATCGAGGACATGGTGGTCGGCCTCGATGTCGTGCTCGCCGACGGCACGACACTGCACACCGGAGGCAACGCCCGCCAGTCAAGCGGCCCGGACCTCAACCAGCTGTTCGTCGGTTCGGAGGGAACGCTCGGCGTCATCACCGGAGCACGCCTGCGACTCCATCCCCTCCCCTCGTCCCGCCAGACCAGTGCCTGGGGCTTCGGATCCTTCGCCGCAGGCCTCGACGCCTGCCGTCGAATGCTCCGACGGGGAGCGGCGCCGGCCGTCCTGCGCCTCTACGACGACATCGAAGCCAACCGCAGCTATGGCACCGGCGACCAACACGTGCTGCTCATCCTCGACGAGGGTGACGCCACCATGGTGTCAGCAACGATGGCCGTCGCCCACGAGGAATGTGAGGCCACCGCTGGCGTCAGCCGTCTCGACGATGGTCTCGTCGAGCAGTGGCTTGGCCACCGCAACGCTGTGGCGGCCCTCGAATCGCTCATCTCCAAGGGCTTCGTGGTCGACACCATGGAAGTCACCGCACCGTGGGCGGTCATCGACGACGTCTACCGGGCGGTGACCTCATCG
>JALRFT010000111.1 GCA_023261915.1 Acidimicrobiales bacterium
GCCGGTGGTGCGATCCTGAAGTTGGTTCAGCCGGCTTTGCGGCGGGCAGCGACACGCTGACGCCGAATGGCGCGGCGCTCCTCTTCGGAGGTGCCGCCCCACACACCCGAATCCTGGTTGGACTCGAGGGCGAACTCGAGGCACGCCTCACGCACCTCGCAGCCGTTGCAGACCTGCTTGGCCGACTCGATCTGCTCGATGGCAGGTCCGGTCGTGCCAACAGGAAAGAAGAGCTCCGGGTCGGTGTCGCGACAGGCCGCCAGCTCTCGCCACATGCCTCGCTCGTCAGTGATGTCAAGGGCAGGGGTGATCGTCACCGATGCCTCCAAGAGGTCAGGTTCACTGGTCTGGGGGCGAGAGAAGCCAAGCCACCAAATCGTGAAGCAGTTCACATGCCACCGCCGTCGGAACTTCAGGCGTGCAGCTGGGACTTGCCCAAGATAATTGACCTCGGAGGCCACCGCAAGGGGTTGAGGCGGATTTTTCCGGTGATACCCGGACCTAGGCGTCGCTGGAGGGCCGAGGTACCACGAGATGGAGGGCAGTGGGGTGGTGGCGGACCGCGAAGGTCTCGGCCAGGCCCAAATACTCCCCATCGACCTGGTGGGGGACGGGACCGTAACCACTGATGGTGACTGATTCCTCATCGTCGGCGAGCACCACCCAGCGGCTGCGGGCCGGGGCCGTGCCGCCCCGCATGGCCCGCAGGACGAGCCCCAGAGCTACCCGGAAGCGCAGCGACCGCAGGGTCAGGATTGACAGGGGCCGGTCAAGGGTAGCCAGCGGAGCCACCGAGAGGGCTCGGGGGCCGAAGTAGGTATAAGGATCGGTGTTGAGACACAGTGCCAAGAAGCCGTCATCGATGACGCGACCATCACCAAGGTGGACGGCGAAGCGAGGTGCCCGGTGGTCGTAGTGCCGGAGCCAGGTGGCGAGCGCCGACCACGCGAACCAGGGGTGGCCGGCGAAGCGCTTGAGGTGGCTGCGACGCTCAACCCGTTCCACGACGGCGGCATCGAAGCCGATGCCGGTGTGGAACAAGAAGTAGCGACCGTTCACCGAGCCGAGACCTACCTTCTCCACTGACCGCTCGTCGAGGGCCGTCAGCAACTGCCCCGTGGCTTCCACGGCGTCATTGGGCAGGCCGAGGGATCGGGCGAACACGTTGGTGGACCCGCCCGGCACCGCAGCAAGGGCGGTCCTTGATCCGACGAGGCCGTTGGCGGCCTCGTTGAGGGTTCCGTCTCCCCCGAGGACCACGACCACGTCGGTTCCGGAGCGGGCGGCCTCGGCCGCCAGTCGGGAGGCGTGGCCCCGCTGGTCGGTGTTGACCACCTCAAGGTCGTGGTCAGCAGCAAGTGCCTTGGCGATGACGGTGCGGACCCGGGGGGTGACCGAGGAGGCAGTGGCGTTGACCACGAGCAGGAGTTTCACCGTCTGGGGACCGTAGCAGCAGGTCTCCGACGGGCCATCGGGCTCCCGGGGCAGGAAGGCCGCAGGATTTGGCCACTGTGCCGATTTCGGCAAAGAATGACCCCATGAACATTGTTGTCTGCGCCAAGCAGATCCCGGACCCGGCCGAGCCGGGTGCGTTGGATCCCCAGACCAAGACACTCAAGCGTGACGGAAAGCTCATTCTCGATGAGTCCGACATGTACGGCGTCGAGATGGCTCTCCAGCTCGCCGAGGCGGCTGGCGGTGGCGAGGTGACCCTCGTCTCCATGGCTCCCGACAACAAGGTCGACGGTCTGCGCTCGGGTCTGGCCATGGGTGCGGCCAAGGCCGTGCTCGTGAGCGACCCCGCTCTCGCCGGCACCGACGCCCTTGGCACCGCCAAGGTGCTCGCCGCCGCCATCGGCAAGGTCGAGGGTGCCCAACTGGTGCTGACGGCCACGGAGTCTTCTGACGGCTACACGGGCACCGTGCCCGAACAGGTCGCCGCCATCTTGGGGATGCCGTCGATCACCTTTGCCAAGAGCATCGAGGTCCGTGACGGCACCGTCTACGTCAAGCGTCAGACGGACGCTGGTTACGACGAGGTCGAATGCCCATTGCCCTGTGTGGTCTCCGTGACCGCCGGTGTGGTGGAGCCCCGGTACCCGTCCTTCAAGGGAATCATGGCCGCCAAGTCCAAGCCGCTCGACCAGCTGACCCTCGCCGATGCGGGGATCGATGCCGGCAGTGTGGGCTGGGCCGGTGGTGGCCAGGAAATCGTCGGTATCGAGGAAGCCCCGGCCCGCGAAGCCGGCGAAATCTTCGAAGATGACGGCAGCGGCGTCGACAAGATCGTCGCTTACCTCGAGAACCTCAAGATCGTCTGATCGGCTGAAGGAGACACTCCAATGACACTGTCCAAGATCTGGGTGTATGCCGAAGCCACTGATGGCAACGTCTCGAATACCACCCTCGAACTGCTCACCAAGGCCCGTGAACTCGCCAGCACCGTGGAAGCGGTGTTCGGCGGTGACGGCGCTTCGGTTGCCGCCACGCTCGGTGAATACGGCGCCACTACGGTCCATGCCACCGGCGATCTCGGTGGGGTGCTCCAGGGTGTGCCCGTTGCGGCAGCCATTGCCGCTGCGGTAGCCGGCGGCGCCGCTCCCGACGCCATCTTGTTCGGCACCAGCTACGACGGCCGTGACGTCGCCGGGCGCCTCTCGGTGGCCCTCGACCGCACGGTCATCACCAATAACGTGGACCTCGAGGAGGACGGCGGCGCCCTAGTGTGCACCGAGCCGGTCTTCGGTGGCGCCACGCTGGTCCGCACCAAGTTCACCGGCGGTGGCCCGAACATCGTGCTCGTGCGACCCAAGTCGTTCGCTGCCGAGCCGGCTGGTGGGGCTCCCGCCACCGTGGAGGCCCTCGCCGTGCCCGACACCGGTGCCGCTGGTGCCGCTCGGGTCACGAATCGCTTCGTTGAGGAGCGGTCCGGTCCCTCGCTCGACGACGCCGCCATTGTGGTGTCGGGTGGCCGTGGTCTCGGCGAGTCGGACAAGTTCCAGATGGTCGAGGATCTCGCCAAGTTGCTCGGTGCCGCACCGGGTGCCTCCCGGGCCATCGTCGACGCTGGCTGGGTTCCCTACAGCTACCAGGTCGGCCAGACCGGCAAGGTCGTCAAGCCCACCGTCTACATCGCGGCGGGCATCTCCGGTGCCACCCAGCACATGGTGGGCATGAAGGGATCCAAGAACATCATTGCCGTCAACAAGGACGCTGAGGCCCCCATCTTCGGTGTGGCCGACCTCGGCATCATCGGCGATGTGCACAAGGTCCTGCCCAAGCTGATCGAAGCCCTCAAGGCCCGCGGCTGATCCGACTGGGCGCCTCAGTCGCCGTCGTCGGCGACTATCGCCCACGCAAGACCGTCGTCGGGTGACTCGACGGCGAGTCGCAGCATCCACCCGCTGTCGGGTTCGAACGCGTCCCACAGGAACCAGCGCAACCCGGACAACGCCTCGCCGAGGACGTGTGCATCCGGTGGCCACTCGTCGTCGAGATCGCACAGGGCGGCGAGCAGCCACCACACGCCGAACCG
>JALRFT010000282.1 GCA_023261915.1 Acidimicrobiales bacterium
GTGTAGTCGACGAGTGAGGTGAACCGCTCTTCCATGAGTTTCACCACGGCGAACGCCGTCCACGTCGGCACCAGGGCCGTGCCCTTCTTCCACACGTAGCCGCGGTCGAGGATGGTGTTCATGATCGAGGCGTACGTCGAAGGTCGCCCCACCCCGAGCTCCTCGAGCCGCTTGATGAGCGTCGCCTCGGTGAATCGGGCGGGCGGCTGGGTGCTGTGACCCTCGGCGGTGACCTCGCCCACCCCCAGCGCGTCGCCCTCGGCCATCGCCGGGAGTTGGCGCTGCTGTTCGTCGTCGGTGTCGGACTCGCCACTCTCCTCGACGTACGCCAGCCGGAACCCAGGTTTGGTGATGACGGTGCCGCTGGTGCCGAGTTCGGCGTCACGGCCTGACGCCAGTGTCGCTCCCATGCGCACACTCACCGTCTCCCCGGTGGCGTCGATCATCTGGGAGGCGATCGTGCGCTGCCACACCAGTCGGTAGACCGAGGCCATGTCGGTATTCACGAGTCGCTCCACCTCGTCGGGGAAACGGAACTTCTCACCGGCGGGACGGATGGCTTCGTGTGCTTCCTGCGCGTTCTTGACCTTCTTGGCGTAGACCCGTGGCTCAGCCGGAAGATTCTCGGCGCCGTACCGTTCGACGATTTCGGTGCGCGCCGCAGAGAGTGCCGTGGCCGACAAGGTGGTGGAATCGGTCCGCATGTAGGTGATGAAGCCCTGTTCGTAGAGGGCTTGGGCAGCTCGCATGGTCCGCTGGGCGCTGAAGCGGAGTTTGGACCCGGCTTCCTGTTGCAAGGTGGAGGTGATGAAGGGGGCAGCAGGCCGACGGCGGTAAGGCTTGCGCTCAACGGAGCGCACCACCACCGGCGCCGACCGCAGTTCGCCCGCCACTCCTGCGGCGGTGGCCTCGTCGAGGACCACGGTGCCCGCCTTGGCTGAACCGCTGGCGTCGAAGTCACGGCCAGTGGCGACACGAGCACCGTCGAGCGACATCAACGCCGCCTTGAACGGACGCTGGTCACCATCGGTGCGACTCAGCTCGGCCTCGATGCTCCAGTACCCGGCACTCACGAACGCCATGCGTTCACGTTCACGCTCGACGACGATACGGACGGCCACGCTCTGCACCCGACCGGCCGACGCGCCGTGGCTCACGACACGTCGCACCACCGAGGTGACATCCCATCCGTAAAGGCGGTCGAGGATGCGGCGGGTCTCCTGGGCGTCGACGAGGCGACGATCGATCTGACGCGGATTGGCGATCGCTTCGGCGATGGCCGCAGGGGTGATCTCGTGGAACACCATCCGCTTGACGGGCATGTCCGGCGGAGGGTTGAGAACCTCGAGGAGATGCCAGGCAATGGCTTCACCCTCGCGATCCTCATCGGTGGCGAGGAACAGTTCGTCGGCGTCACGCATCAGGCGCTTGAGTTCCGCCACCTTCTTTTTCTTTTCGGCCGCCACCACGTACACGGGTTTGAACCCGTCGAAGACGTTGATGCCGTAACTCGCCCATGGCTCGTGCTTGTAGGACTCGGGAAGTTCCGACGAGGTCGGCAGGTCCCGGATGTGGCCAACGGAGGAATCAACGGTGAATCCGTCGCCGAGAAATCCGGCGATGGTTCGGGCCTTGGCGGGCGACTCGACGATGACAAGTGACTTCGGCATCGGCGACAGGTTGCGAGGCCGGAGGCGTCCCTGTCAACACGCCACCGCCCCACGTCCCCGCCCCGAACCCCCGACTCTCCTGTCCTGACAGGTGATGCGGGGTACCGTGACCGTCCCGGGAGACCGGCCCGTCACCACACAGGAGCACCCCATGGATTTCGAGTTCAGCCCCCAGGCCACCGAGCTGCGGCAGCGTCTGGTGGCGTTCATGCAGGAACGGGTCATCCCCGCCGAGGCCACCTACCGGGACCAGATGCGGACCTCGGGTGATCCCCACTTCCACCCGCCCGTCATCGAGGAACTCAAGGCCGACGCCCGCTCACGCGGACTGTGGAACCTATTCCTGCCCCACGCCACCGAGTGGACCGACGGACTCTCCAACCTCGACTACGCCCCCCTCGCCGAGATCATGGGTCGGAGTCACCTCGCTTCGGAGGCGACCAACTGTGCGGCGCCCGACACCGGGAACATGGAGATCCTCCACCGGTTCGGCACCCCGCTGCAGCAGGAGCAGTTCCTGCGCCCGCTGCTCGACGGGGAGATCCGGTCGTGCTTCGCGATGACCGAGCCGTGGGTGGCATCGTCGGACGCGACCAACATCTCGAGTCGCATCGTGCGCGACGGCGACCACTACGTCATCA
>JALRFT010000122.1 GCA_023261915.1 Acidimicrobiales bacterium
TGTAGTCACGGTTGGCCGCCTTGGCCCGGCGGATGAACTCACCGCGCAAGCGGGCGCGCGTCGTCTGGGGTGGCTGATCCACGGCCGTAGCAATGGCGTCGTCGGTGATCACCCGCTCGACCATCCCCCGATCCTGCAGGCGCTGGAACAGCGAGCGCTCCCTGACCACGTCGTGATATTGCAGGTCAACGAGAGCCACCTCAGCATCACCAAGGTCACTTCCGTGCCGCTCCCGATATGCCTCGATAAGGCGATGTTTGATGACCCAGTCGACCTCTCGGTCGAGCTGGAACGGATCCTCGTCAATCTTGGTGAGGCAGTGTTCCCACATCATCAGGGCCTGCTTCTCCTCCGGCGACAGGTCCCGGTGCTCGGCGAACCGCAGCGCTCGCTCCAGATAATCCGACTGGATCTGCAGCGCCGAGGCCTCCCGACCATTGGCGAGACGCACCGGCCGCTTGCACGTCAGATCGTGACTGATCTCGCGAATCGCCCGAATGGGGTTTTCCAGTGTCATGTCGCGAAACACCACCGAGGGCTCCTCGAACATTCGCATGATCAGGCTGGCGGCGCCGACCTTGAGAAAGGTCGTGTACTCACTCATGTTCGAATCACCAACGATGACGTGGAGGCGCCGATATCGCTCGGCATCGGCGTGCGGCTCGTCTCGGGTGTTGATGATGGGTCGCGACCGGGTCGTGGCCGACGACACACCTTCCCAGATATGTTCGGCGCGCTGGCTGATGCAGTAGGTGGCACCCCGCGCTGTTTGCAGGACCTTTCCGGCACCGGCATAGATCTGTCGGGTCACGAGAAAGGGAATCAGGACCTCGGCGTACTCGCTGAATTCGTGGGCCCGTGTCCCCAGATAGTTCTCGTGACATCCATAGGAGTTGCCCGCCGAGTCGGTGTTGTTCTTGAACAGGTGAATCGTCCCCTTGATCCCCTCCTCATGCATCCGCTCCTCGGCGCCGATCTGAAGCTGCTCGAGGATCCGCTCCCCCGCCTTGTCATGAGCAACGACTTCGGCCACCGAATCGCACTCGGGCGTGGCGTACTCGGGGTGCGATCCGACATCCAGGTAGAGACGGGCGCCGTTGGCCAAAAAGACATTGGAGGATCGGCCCCACGAGACCACCCGGCGGAACAGGTAGCGAGCAACCTCGTCGGGACTCAAGCGACGCTGTCCCTTGAGCGTGCAGGTGACCCCGTACTCGGTCTCAATCCCGTAGATGCGCCGCTCCATTCCGTCACGCTACCGGCGGCGCGGCGTCTCCGGTGGATACGTCGCGGGGCTACTCGCCCAGCAGCGAGTCGATCTCCGTGCGCTCGAGACGCCTGAACGCCCGACGCCCATTGCCACGGGCGAGCACAGCGGCTTCGAGATCCGCCGAGCCCAGCGTCCGCTCGGGCCCCGACAGTGCGCCCACGACGGCCTGCAGGGCAGAACCCAAGTTCTGGCCAGCCTGCCAGGCTGCGCCGAGTCGCTCGGCGACCGCCTCCGCCTCGCCGCCAAGCACCGTGAAATCGTGTTCGTCGACCACGGTGCCGTCGTAGAGGATGTGGAACATCTGGGTACCCTCAGCGTCGTCGCCAATTTCGGTCACGAGAATCTCCACCTCCATCGGCTTCATCTCGTGGGTGAAAACCTGGCCGAGAATCTGGGCGTACCAGTTGGCCAACGATCGGGCATCGACGTCCTCGCGGCTGTAGGAGTAGCCCCGCAGATCAGCCTGCCGGACACCGGCGATTCTCAGGCTGTCGAACTCGTTGTATTTCCCGACGCCGGCGAAGGCGATCCGGTCGTAGATCTCGCTGATCTTGCGCAGGGTGGCCGATGGGTTCTCGGCACAGATCAGGATCCCGTCGGCGTAGGAGACGGCGGCGGCGCTGCGACCTCGGGCAATGCCCTTGCGGGCGTAATCGGCCCGATCCTTCATGACCTGCTCGGGTGAGACGTACATGGACATGCTCATCTCAGCGGTCCCCCCGATCATCACTTGTCTCGGCGGCGATCGGAACCGCCAGGCGGAGTCGCTCGGTCAACTCACCGAACCGGCTCGCCACCTCAGATTCGGGAACCCGAGTGAAGCCGTCGGCAGTGATGGTGGCCACGGTCGGGTAGATGCCCCGGACGACATCGGGCCCGCCCGTCGCCGAATCGTCATCGGCAGCACGGAATAGCGCATCAATAACGAGGGCAAGGGAGTCATCCCGCCCCATTCCATCAGCGAACCCGACCTTGATCACCGTAGAGGCGAGGAGCCCACCGGACCCGGTGGTGGCGAAGTTCGTCTCCTCGTAACGACCTCCGGTCATGTCGTACTGGAACAGACGTCCTTCCCCCCGGGCGACATCAAAGCCGGCGAAGAGCGGTACGACGGCGAGGCCCTGCATGGCGGCGGGCAGATGACTCCGAACCATCTGAGCCAGTTGGTTGGCCTTGCCCTCAAGACTGAGGGCGCTGCCTTCGACCTTTTCGTAGTGCTCCAACTGCAACTGGAAGAGCTTGACCATCTCCATCGCCGGCCCTGCCGCTCCGGCGATGGCCACCCCGGAATGACGGTCGGCGGGGAAGACCTTCTCGATCGAGCGATGCGAGATGATGTTGCCCATCGTGGCCCGCCGGTCCCCTGCCATGACCACTCCGTCGCGGTAGCGGACAGCAACCACCGTGGTGGCGTGACTGGTCGGCGCGAGACCAGGAGCAGGGGCGCTCGCCATAGTGGGGGTAGCGCCGACTCCCAAGACACGCATCAGCGCAGCAAAGTCGGGACCAGGGTCATCGGCTGGGCTGAATAGCGGGACGTTCATCGGCGGCAGACTAGCGGACGCACTGGCCGACCCGAGGGGCCGGAATTACTCCCCGCCCTTTTGGACGTAGGACTTCACGAAGTCCTCGGCGTTGGTCTCGAGAACGTCGTCGATCTCGTCGAGCAGGTCATCCATCTCCGCCTTGAGTCGATCACCCGTCTCAGACGAGCCACCCAGCGTGGCCTCCTCGGCCCCTTCGTCCGGCCGCTCCTGATTGGTGCGTCTCACTTGCTCACGTTCAGCCATGACCGACCTCCTCGTTCGCCTCTGCCGGCACGTCAGGCCCCCAGCCGATCAAGGAGTTCCGCTGGCGTGTCCGCTTCGTCGATCAGGTTACCGACGTGGGCCCGGGTTCCACGGGACGGTTCCATCATGGCCACTCTGCGCAGCGGATCCGCCCCCACGTCAAAAACCATTGAGTCCCAATTGGCGGCCACGATGTCCTCGGGCCACTTCGCCAGACATCGCCCACGAAAGTACGCCCGGGTGTCGTCAGGCGGTGACAACGTCGCTGCAGCGACGTCGTCGTCATTGGTAATCCGCTCAAGCCCGACGCGCAGGGCGAGACACCGCTGCGGTCGCAGGTCGTGGTACTGCAGATCCATCGCTGCCAGGCGAGGATCGTCCCAGTCGAGGTCGTGACGATCGCGGTACGCCTCGATCAGTCGGTGCTTGGCCACCCAGTCGACGAGGTGTGCAACGGAGTCCCGATCGCGCTCAAGGCCGGTGAGGACCTGCTCCCACCGCCGGAGCACCTCTTCACCGGCCTCACCCCCAACCGACTCCAGTCCTCCTCCGGCCCCCCACGCCTGCGCCGCCGCCAGCAACTCCCACTGCACCTCAAGGGCCGTGACGGTTGATCCATCGGCGAGTTCGAGCGGTTCTTGGAGGGTCAGGTCACGAGACACCTGTCGAAGTGCGCGCACTGGAGTGGCGAAGACGAAGTCCCGTTTCAGCCAGCCGTCCTCCACCATGCCGAGGACCATGGCCGTCGTCCCCGTCTTCAGCAGTGTTGCTACTTCGCTCATATTGGCGTCACCAACGATGACGTGGAGCCGACGGTACTTCTGCGGGTCGGCGTGTGGTTCGTCCCGGGTATTGACGATGGGCCGCTTCAGTGTCGTCTCAAGGCCCACCTCTTCTTCAAAGAAGTCCGCCCGTTGGGTCAGCTGGAACGGGACGGTCCGGCTTGAGGCATGGGGAGACTCCACGCCCACCTTGCCCGCACCGGTGAAGACCTGGCGGGTGACGAAGTGAGCAATGGCGTGAACCACGATGCGCCCGAAGGGGATCTGCCGATCCATGAGGTAGTTCTCGTGACACCCATACGAGTTGCCCTTGCGGTCCGAATTGTTCTTATAGACGACCAACTCCTCGCCCGGTGGCAGCACGGCCGCCGCCGCTTCCATTGCTTCCTGGACAATGCGCTCCGCCGCCCGATCAAAGAGCACCAAGGTTCTGGGATCGGCGCACTCGGGTGTTGAGAGTTCGGGATGGGCGTGGTCAACGTAGAACCGAGCACCGTTGGTGAGCACGGCGTTGACGAGATGAGTCTCGACCTCAGGAGCGAGAGCGGCGACCGCAGCGAGACCACGGGCATCCACCCCTGGACTCTCATCTTCGAAATCCCAGCCCACCGGGGTGCGGCCCCCCGTCCGACGGGCCACGCTGGCGAGATAGGCGTTGATGAGCAGGGACGAAGCGGAAATGGGGTTCGACTCGGCCGCACCGCGGTGAAGAATCCCGTACTCGGTCTCGATGCCAAAGATCTTCCTGACCGCCATGGGCGGCAGGCTACCGGTACCGCGCTATCCCGGCGGTGTCAGAGGTACTGGCCGGTGGCAACGCGCTCAATGGCGCGGCCCCCTCCAGGGGTGTCCTCGGCGTCGGTGCTCACCAGCGTGCGCACGTAGATGATCCGCTCACCCTTCTTGCCCGAGATCTTGGCCCAGTCGTCAGGGTTCGTCGTGTTGGGGAGATCCTCGTGTTCACGGAACTCCTGATGGACGCTGCGGACGAGGTCGTCGGCCCGTAGACCCTCACCACCCCCAGCAATGGAGCGCTTGATGGCCAACTGCTTCGCCCGACGAACGATATTTTCGATCATCGCTCCCGACGCGAAGTCCTTGAAGTACATCAGTTCCTTGTCACCGTTCTGGTAGGTCACTTCGAGGAACTGGTTACGAACATCGGTGCGATACATCTCAGCCACCGCCGTCTCGATCATCGCCCGGGTGGCCTTGTCGGGGTCGCCGCCACCGAGGGACTCAACTTCGCCGGCGTCGAGGGGTAGGGAAGCGTCGAGGTACCGACCGAAAATGGCGTGGGCAGCCTCGGCGTCAGGCCGCTCGATCTTGATCTTCACGTCGAGTCGACCAGGGCGCAGGATGGCCGGATCGATCAGGTCCTCCCGATTCGATGCCCCGATGACGATCACATTGTTGAGCGATTCGACCCCGTCGATTTCGGTCAGCAACTGAGGCACGATCGTCGACTCGATGTCCGAGGAGATGCCGCTGCCCCGGGTACGAAACAGCGAGTCCATCTCGTCGAAGAACACGATGACCGGCCAGCCCTCCTCGCTCTTTTCCCGGGCACGCTGAAAGACGAGCCGGATCTGGCGCTCGGTCTCCCCCACGTACTTGTTGAGCAACTCGGGACCCTTGATGTTGAGGAAGTAGCTGCGGGCCTCCTGGTCACCCGAGGCTTCCGCCACCTTGCGGGCAAGCGAGTTCGCCACGGCTTTGGCGATCAGGGTCTTGCCGCAGCCCGGCGGCCCGTACAACAAGATGCCCTTGGGGGCTGGCAAGCGATACGTGGCAAAGAGCGCTTGATGCAGAAA
>JALRFT010000167.1 GCA_023261915.1 Acidimicrobiales bacterium
TTTGGATCGACTTCATGAAGCAGGGTCTGGAGAACGATCCGAAGTACGCGGACATGAATCTGGTGACCACCGTCTACGGAGACGACATCGACGACAAGTCGACTCTCGAGACACAGGGTCTGCTGCAGAACAACCCCAACGTCAAGGTGATCGTCGCCCCGACGTCCGTGGGTATCGTCTCGGCGGCTCGCTTCGTCAGCTCGCGTCCTGAGTACAAGGGCAAGGTCTTCGTCACCGGCCTCGGCCTGCCGAACGACATGCGCGAGTACATCACCGACGGCTCGGGCGCCCAAGCTGCACTCTGGGACGTCCCGGCTCTGGGCTACCTGGCTGTGTACGCGGCAGCCGACATCGCCTCGGGTGTGACCACGCCGACCGCCGGCTCGCCGGTACCCGCCGGCAAGTTGGGTGACGACCGTCAGGTCATCGACGGGGCCCTCGGCCCCGAGGTGGTCCTCGGTCCGGCCCTGGTGTTCACCGAGGAGAACATCGGCGACTACGACTTCTAAGTCGACCGCCTCTGCGAAGGGGGTGGGTGCGAAGGCACCCACCCCCTTCGTCATGCTCGGCTCGTCACGTTCCCGCCTTGGGAGCCGCCGTCGACTCCCGAACGACCAATTGCGGCTGGAAAATCACCTCACGCGGGGGCACCGACTCCGAATCGGTGCACTGGGCCAAGACCATCTGGGCGGCGGTGCGACCCAGTTCGCGGCGTGGCTGACGTATCGAAGTCAGCGGGACCGCTGCCACTCGCGCGAAGTCGATGTCGTCGTACCCCACGATCGAAATGTCATCGGGTACCCGGATCCCGTGCTCGAGGAAGGCACGCAGACATCCGAAAGCCAGTAGGTCGTTGGCACAGATGACCGCCGTGTGGCGCAGGCCGTCCTGCACCAACGCCTCCCCGATCGCCACGCCGGCATCGGCCGACATCGCTTGCACCTCCACCCGCGTCAGTGCCTCGCGACCCAGCCCAGCGTTCTCCAGGGCCGACCGGATGCCCATCTCGCGGTCGTAGCACTGGGGAATGGAGTCCGGGCCGGTGATCCAGAGGAACGAGCGATGACCGAGTTCCAGGAGGTGTTCGGCGGCCATCGCACCTCCTTGGACGTCGTCGACCGTGGCGAAGCAGGCGTCAACCCCACGCAACCTGCCGTCCATGACGGCCAGTCCCACCTTGCGTTCCATCAAGCGCTTGAACGTCGGGCTCTTTTGCAGCGACGTCCGAGATGCCGGCGTGATGCAGATGCCGTCCACCTGCTGGGCCTCGAGCATGCTGAGGTAGTGCTCCTCCTTGATGACGGACTCGTCGGAGTTGCACACGATCACCAGGAAGTCCGCTTCGTTGGCCTTGTCCTCGGCACCCCTGGCTAGGTCGGTGAAGAACGGGTTGCTCACGTCGGGCACCACCACCCCGATCGTGCGCGTCGAGGCCCCGCGCAACCGGCGGGCGGAGGCGTTCGGCACGAAGCCGAGTTCTTGGATGGCCGCCTCGACCTTGGAGCGCGTCCGGGGGGCGACGATGTCGGGCCGATTGATGACGTTGGAGACGGTTCCGATCGACACCCCGGCCAAGGCCGCCACGTCGCGAGAACTGGCCCCCTGCCGACCCATGGCCACCCCGCTTCCCGTCCGAGAGCCGAGGATAGCCCTCATTGAACGCTCAAGAGCCCCAGGCCCGTGGGAATAGGACCATCTTCCGCGGAACCGCGCAAAGGCCAGCGCCTAAGGTGTAGTTTTGCGGCGGGCAGGGATTGAATCGTTTCACCGTGCGCAGTGTGGAGGAACACATGGACAGGGAACAGGCCAAG
>JALRFT010000191.1 GCA_023261915.1 Acidimicrobiales bacterium
CGCCATCACGACAGCCGGCCACACCCCCGGTCTCTGGTTGGCCCCGTTCATCGCCGCTCCCGACGCCCGGGTCCTCATCGACCATCCCGACTGGGTGGCGACCACCCGTGAGACCGGCGGTCCCCTCCCCGGCATGTTCAACCCCCCGTGGGAAGGAGGAATGGGCGGGCTCATGTTCACCCTCGACACCACCCACCCCGGGGTGCTCGCCCACCTCGAAGATCTCGGACGTCAGGTTCGTGACGCCGGCTACGACTATCTCAAACTCGACTTCACGTTCGCCCCGAGCTTCGACGGGATCTACGCCGATCCGACGATGACACCAGCCCAGCGAGTGCGCGCCGGCTACGACGCCGTGCGCCGCGGGGCGGGCGACGACGCCTTCATCCTCGGTTGCGGCGCCCCCATCAGTCACGTCGTCGGAGTCATCGACGGGAACCGCATCGGGTCCGATGTGGACCCGCGGTGGACCCTCGATCCCGACCGGGCCGACGAGGCCTACCCCGAGACGCTGCCGGCCACCCTGCACGCCTTCCGCAACACCCTCACTCGTTCGTTCATGCATCGGGCCCTGTGGCTCAACGACCCCGACTGTGTGATGTTGCGAACCACTGAGACCGAACTCGACCCGGCGGCCGTGCGGACCTGGGCCCGCACGGTGGCGCTCAGTGGTGGCATGGTGCTCGTCTCCGATGACCTGTCGCTGCTCGGCTCTGATGCCCACCAACTTCTCGACGAGGTGATAACTCTCGGCCGGGCCGTCGACGCCGCCAGTCTCGCCATGCAGCCGGCTCGCTGCGACGACCTCCTCGACGCCAACCCGCCCACGACCCTGTCCGCCGGGGGTCAACAGCTCGTGGTGGATCTCACCAATGGCCACGGCGTGCTCAACGGGGTGCCACAGTGAACGACATGGTGCTCGAACACGTCCCACTCGAGGTCATTCCCGGCTCCGAAGCGGAGTTCGAGGCCGCCTTCGACGTCGCCCGACACGAGGTGGCCAACTCACCGGGGTGTCGCAGCATCCGGCTGGCTCGGTGTGTCGAAACCCCCAACCGCTACCTCTTGCTCATTGAGTGGAACTCGCTCGCCGACCACGTGGACGGATTCCGGAACTCCGAAGCGTTCACTCGGTGGCGAGGACTCGTCGCCCGATTCTGGGATCCACTCCCCACCGTCCTGCACTTCAGTGATGTCGTGCGGATGGACGACGTCACTGCCGACGACTGAGTCGTCAGGTGTCTAATCAGGTAGCGGTCGTCGGTTCGGCGGCGAGGTTGCGGTACAGATCGGCGTAGAGACCACCCGTCGCCACCAGATCGGTGTGGCGACCTCGTTCAACCACCCGGCCGGCGTCGAGCACGATGATCTCGTCAGCCCCCACCACCGTGGACAGACGATGGGCGATCACCAGCGCCGTGCGACCGACCAGCGCCGTGCGCAACGCCTCCTGCACGGCCAACTCGTTCTCGGTGTCGAGATGACTGGTTGCCTCGTCGAGAATGACCACCGCCGGTTCGGCGAGGAGGACCCGGGCAATGGCGAGACGCTGCTTCTCCCCCCCGGAGAGTCGGTAGCCGCGCTCACCGACCACGGTGTCGTATCCATCGGGCAGTGCCGCAATCACGTCGTGGATCCGCGCCGCCCGGCACGCCTCCTCGATCTCGGCGGGCTGGGCTCCCTCTCGGGCGTACGCGAGGTTCGCCAGCACGGTGTCATGGAACAGATGAGGGTCCTGGCTGACGACGCCGATGGCGTGGCGCAACGACTCCTGGGTCAAGTCGCGCACGTCGTGGCCGTCGAAACGCACCACGCCGTCACTGACGTCCCAGAGACGAGGTACGAGCGAGGCCATTGTCGTCTTGCCCGCACCCGACGGACCAACGAGAGCCACCGTCGTGCCCGGCGTGACCTCAAAGGTGACGTCGGTGAGTACCCATGACGGCGGGACGTCGGGTGACGGCGCCGGTCGGGCCACGTCACCTTCCAGTGAAGCGAGTGTGCCGTCGGCGACGGGGTATCGGAACCACACGTGATCGAAGGTGATCTGGCCACGCGGCTCAACGAGTTCCACCGCCCCGGGTCGGTCAGTGATGGGGTTGGGGGCGTCAAGCAACTCGAACACCCGGTCAAAGGACACAAGCGCACTCATCACGTCCACACGAGCGTTGGTCAGCGACGTGAGCGGTGAGTAGATGCGCACCACGTAGGCGGCGAGGGCCACGAGAGTGCCGAGTGTGATCAGGTCAGCGATCACGAGTTGGCCACCGACCCAGTAGACCGCGGCGGTACCAATGGCGGCCACGAGGGTCAGGGCGATCAGGAACGTGCGGCTGTAGACAGCCGATCGGACCCCGATGTCACGCACCCGCGCCGCCCGACCGGCGAACGCCTCCGTCTCCCGTCGGTAGCTGCCGAAGAGTTTCACGAGCAGCGCCCCCGCCACCCCGAACCGCTCAGTCATCGTCGAGTTCATCGACGCATTCACATCCATGCCCTCACGAGTGATCGCTGCCAGACGACGACCGACCCGCTTGGCCGGAAGGATGAACACCGGCAACAAGGCGAGTGCCAGCAAGGTGAGTCGCCACTCGAGGATCAACATGGCGATCAGGGTCGTCACGAGCACGATGACGTTGGACACCACGGCCCCCAACGTCCCCGTGAGGGCCCGCTGGGCCCCAATGACATCGTTGTTGAGTCGGGACACGAGCGCCCCGGTCTGGGATCGAGTGAAAAAGCCCATGGGCATCTGCTGCACGTGGTCGAACAACATGACTCGCATGTCGTAGATGAGACCCTCACCGATGCGCGACGACCACCAGCGCTCACCGAAGCTGAGAACGGCGTCGATGACGGCAGCTCCCACTACGAGGGCGGCGAGGACGTGGAGCAATCCGATATTCGCCTGCGGGATGGCCTGGTCGATGATCTGGCGGAACAGCAGCGGCGGGGCCAACTGGACGACGGCAGCGAACACGATCGTGGCCACGAACCCGATGAGCATGGCCCGATACGGCCGGGCGAACCCGAGGACCCGCCGGAACACGGTGCGGCCAACGGGTGGGCCGGCGGTGACCCGGCCGAGGTCGGCAGGGAACATCGAGTGGGGGCTCATGTGCATACCTACAGGCTAGGGGCCGCCCCGACGCGCAACGTCCGCCCGGCAGAACCGGGCGGACGTCAACGGCGGAAGGTATGGGATTCGAACCCATGGTGACCCGGAGGCCACAACGGCTTTCGAGGCCGCCCCATTCGTCCGCTCTGGCAACCTTCCGTTGGCGACACTACCGCAGCCACCCGCAGCCACCCACTTGGATCGGGGCGCACAGGGCTCCCGGCACACCTACCGGCGGGAGGCGAAGAAACGCTCGAGAATTTCGCCGCACTCGGCCGAGCGCACTCCAGCCGACCACGGAATCTCATGGTTCAACCGGGGGTCCGCAGCAAGGTTGTAGAGCGACCCGACGGCGCCCGCCTTTGGGTCGGGTGTCCCGTAGACGAGTCGGCCCAGACGGGCCGACACGGCAGCACCGGCACACATGGCGCACGGTTCAAGCGTGACGTAGAGCGTCGCCTCCCCCAGCCGCCACGTCCCAAGCGCTTCACCGGCGGCGCGTAACGCAAGTACCTCGGCATGGGCCGTGGGGTCCCCGGTCGTTTCCCTCAAGTTGTGGGCGGCGGCGACGACCTCACCATGGGCGACCACCACCGCACCTACCGGCACTTCCCCGAGGGCCGCAGCGAGGGCCGCCTGTTCGAGGGCAGCGGCCATGGCCGTCTCATCGTCCTCGGCCGACACTCCCGGTATCCCCCCGTCACTCACCTCACGAACCCTAGTGGTGGTTCGGCCACTGCCATGAGGGAAAGACCGACGGGGGAAAAGGACACCCAGAAGCTCACACCTAGGCGGGAACTAGCGACGAGGACGGGCGACCGCCGAGGTCAGGGTGAACACGAAGGGCCAAGAGTTGTCGCCGTCCGATGGACCGAGATCGACGCGCAACAGGTCACGTTGGGAACGGTCGGTGGTGAGTGGCCGACCCCCGGGTCCCACGGCCACACCCGTGGCGGCAAGGTCAACATCGGTGAGCGTGAGGTAGCCGGCGGGCCCGTCGAGCACCGCAACATGCACTGCCTCATCACGCGCTGCGTAGCGGAGGTGATGACCTTCACGGCTCGTGCCTTCTTGGAACACCCACGGCCGGGTCCCCGAAAGCACATGACCCCCAGCAGCTGACCACTCGGCCAGCCAGGTCAACCGTTGGGCCTGCTCGTCCGGAATGGCCGAGTCCTCACCACGCGGACCGACGTTGAGAAGAAGGTTTCCGCCCTTGGCCACGATGTCGACGAAAGACCCAAGGAGGTCGCTTCGGGTCATGAAGTGTTCGGGACCCGACATGCGGTTGTACCCAAATGACCGGTCCATCCCTCGACACGTCTCCCACTGGTAGCGCTGCACCGTGTCGAAACTGGAGTACTCCGGTGTGCGGACGTCGAAGTGCGGGGGTTGGGGGGGGACGGTACGCCCCTTGCTCGAGGACCGAACGGCGAGCCGGTCAACGAAGGCCCGACCGGGCCGGGTACGCACGATGTTGAACGCTGCTCCCCGAGGCATCCACCGATCGTTGACGACACCGTCGGGCACTGCTGCGTAGTAGTCGGAGAACAGTTGCCACAACCGGTCACCACCGAATGGCCATGCAATGTCGTTCCACAGCACCGAGGGCTCGTACCGCTCGATGAGTTCACGGACCTGTGCCTCGGCGTAATCGCCGTACTCGGGATCCGACGGTACGGCCGCCACCAGATCGGCGAAGGTGCTGATGGGACGATCCTCGAAGGTCCAGTCGATACCACCCGAGTAGTAGAGACCGAAGCGCATCCCCGCTGCGCGCACGGCATCGGCCAGTTCACCCACGATGTCCCGCTCGGAGAACCAGTTGGCACGCCGGGGGTTGGGGACCGAGGTCGGCCACGGGCAGTAGCCGTCGTGGTGTTTGGTGACCATCACCACGTAGCGGGCTCCGGTGCGGGCGAACTGTTCCGCCCACGCCGTGGGGTTCCAGTGGGCGAGACCGGCTGTGAACTCGTCCACGAACGATTCGTAGGGCCGATCCCCGTAGTGCTCTCGGTGGTAGCGGGAGGCTTCGCTCGCCGGGAAGCGAAGGGAATTCAGATACCACTCGGTGTACTGGGCGGCGAGCGGCTGGTTGGGCACGTGCACGAGTGGGCTGTGCTGCTCGGCTGGCACCGTGGCGAACCCGGGCACCGAGGCCAGGGTCCAGTGGATGAAGATCCCGAGCTTGGCGTCCTGCCACCATGTGGGGACCGTTCGCCGACGTAACTGCCGCAGCAGAGATGGCTGCTTACGGCTCCGGGTGCCCGCCCCACTCCGACGCCCGTCAATCCCGTGATCCGTTGACATGCTGGCACCCCCCTCACGGTTCCAACCGGTCACCTGAGCGGAGGGAGTGGGATTCGAACCCACGGTGGGTTGCCCCACACACGCTTTCCAAGCGTGCCGATTCGGCCGCTCTCGCATCCCTCCTCGTAGGCCGGCAATGCCGGCCCACAGGTTGTCCTCTGCGGCAATACCGCAACGGACCGGCAAAGGGTACCCTGTGGGAGTACTCGTGCCGGCCGGTGATGGCCGGGCCCTGTGCAATCGGAGCCCGTGAATCAGGTCAGGGCCGGAAGGCAGCAGCCTTCAGCGGAACCTCCGATGTGCCGCAGGTCGCCTGGCCATCTCCCGCCGGCACGGGCGCGTCCGGCCACGCTGTCGCCACTGACCGGTAGGCTCGGCCCACCATGGCCCGCCAATCCCTCTACCGCCGCTACCGGCCCAGCCGCTTCTCCGAAATCCGGGGTCAGGACCAGTTGGCAACCACCCTTCGCAATGCGGTCATTGAGGACCGGGTGGGTCACGCCTACCTGCTCAGCGGACCCCGGGGCACCGGCAAGACCACGACGGCGCGCATCCTGGCCAAGGCCCTGAACTGCGAGAACGTGGTCGACGGCGAGCCGTGCTGTGAATGCGACTCCTGCGTCACCATCGGCCAGGGGCGATCCTTCGACGTGATCGAACTCGACGCTGCCTCCCATCGAGGCATCGAAGAGGTACGCAAGATCATCGATGGTGCAGCGCAGTCGACACCGGGACGACACCGGGTCTACATCCTCGACGAGGCACACCAGCTGACCAAGGAAGCCTCCAACGCCCTACTCAAGACCCTTGAGGAACCCCCGGAGCACGTGGTGTTCATCCTCGCCACCACCGACCCGGTGAAGTTGCTCCCCACCATCCGGAGCCGCACGCAGCACTTCGAAGTTCACCTGCTGACCAACGAGGAACTGCGGGCACTCGTCGACGAGGTGGTCACCGACGCCGGTCTCGACGTGGCCCCCGAGACCCGCGACTGGGCAGTGCACGTCGGCGCAGGGTCAGCCCGCGACACGCTCTCGGCTCTCGAACGCGCGGCCGCCCTTGGGGGCATCCCCGACGCTGTCACTGGAGTCGAGGACATCGTGGACGCCCTCGCTGCCCATGACACCCCCTCAGCACTGAACCTCGTCGATGCCGCACTGCGTTCAGGACGGGGCCCCGCTGACATCGGCAACGACCTCATTGGTCATCTCCGACTCGTGTTCCTCACCGCCATGGGTGTCCCACCGTCGGACATCCCCACCGGTGTGGCTGCGCGGGTCAACGAACAGGTCGGCACCATGGGCCGCCGTGGTGTCACTCTGGCGCTCGAGATTCTCGGTGCTGCCCTCGTTGGTATTGACCGCGCCGCTGACCCCCGTGTGACCCTCGAGTTGGCCGTGATGCGCATCACCCAACCCGACACCGACGTCTCGCCCGCCGCCCTGCTCGCCCGCATCGAGCGACTCGAACACCTGGTGGCAACCGGGGGCGGCGCAGCGCCGGGTGCCACCCCGAGCGTGACGACCCCACCTGCCCGACCTGCTGCAGCTCCCTCCGCTCCGGCGCCGAGCGTTGGGGAAACCACCGGCGCCGTCATCGCTCCACCCGAGACGACTGCGGCCAACGGTGGTGGCAACGGCGCCGCTGACGCTGCCCGACGGGCTCTCGCTGACCGTCGGCGCCCCGGAGCTGTCAACCCCGACACCAGTTCCTCTGCGAAACGTGCCGCAGCCCGCCCGGCAGCCACCCCCGCTTCCTCGTCGGATGAGGGCCCGCCATCGGCTCCTACCGAACCCGAACCGACACCGGCGGTCGCCGAGCCAGCGCCTGAGCCGGCCGCACCCCGGTCGGCACCAACTGACCTCACGACAGACGCCGCCACGGCGACGTGGAACCGCCTCATCGCCACGGCTACGAACCAAAAGATCCGGGCCCGACTGGGATCCGCACGCGTGGCGAGCGTCACCGGATCCACCATCGTGGTTGCCCTACCGAACAGTCGCGCTCTGGAGCGGGCGGAGGAAATTCGTCCCCTCATGCGCGACACCCTCAGTGCCGAGTTCGGCGCAGAGTTGACCCTTGAGTTCTGCGTCGATGCATCGGTTGCCACCCCACCCGATCAGCGTCCCGGAGACCGGGGACGCCCCCAACCGGCGGAGGCAATCGCCGAGGAGGAGATCGAGGACGTCAGCGCCCTCGAGGACGCCAACATCACTCCAGTCGATGATCTGCAGCGCATCGCCGCCGTGTTCCCCGGGACTGAACTGGTCGACGTCGATCCTGAGGGCGCCCCATGAACCTGCCCGCCGAACCCGAAGACAGCAGCGAGGGCTTTGACATGGGCGGCTTGTTGGAACAGGCCATGACCATGCAGCGACAGATGATGGAAGCCCAGGAGCGACTGGCCGCGACCGAAATCACCGGCGAGTCCGGAGGGGGCCTCGTTCGTGTGGTGCTCACCGGGGACTTTGACGTTCGCAGTGTGCACATTGACCCTGCGGCCGTTGATGCCGATGACACGACCCTCCTCGCCGATCTCGTGGCGGCAGCGTTTCGCAATGCGGTGGCCGAGGCGATTCGCCTCCAGACGAGTGGCATGGGAGTGGATCTGCCCGACGTTGGGCAACTGCTCGAGGGCCTCGGGGGAATGGGCCTGCCAACAGGAGAACCGGGGGACAGCATTGATCCGGACGGACAATCGTGAGTGCCTACGCCGCACCGGTCCAAGAACTCATCGATGAGTTGGGCCGCATGCCGGGTGTGGGACCCAAGTCAGCCCAGCGCATCGCCTTTCACCTTCTAAAGATCCCCACGGAGGATGCTCTGCGTCTCGCCAGCGCCATCACTGAGGCCCGTGAGCGCGTGGCGTTCTGCAGCCGATGTTTCAACGTGACCGAGGGAGAGCTGTGCGGCGTGTGCCGGGACGAGCGCCGGGACACCAGCGTGATCTGTGTTGTGGAAGAGGCCCGCGACATTGTTGCCGTGGAAAAGACCGGGCAATTCCGAGGCCGCTACCACGTCCTCCAGGGTGCTATCTCCCCCATTGAGGGCGTCGGACCCGAACAGCTCCGGGTGGCCGAGCTCCTCGCCCGCCTCGAGCCCGAAGGGGTGACCGAGGTCATCTTGTGTACGAACCCCAACATTGAGGGTGAGGCCACGGCCATGTACCTCGGCCGGTTGCTGCAGCCACTCGGAATCCGGGTGACACGAATCGCATCGGGCCTGCCGGTCGGTGGCGACCTTGAGTACGCAGATGAACTGACCCTGGGTCGAGCGCTCCAGGGTCGGCGGGACCTCGATTCCACCTGATGCGCACTGGTGTTCTACGTCTCCGCATGGACCTCACGACCTTGGTCATGGTCGTGGCGTTCATTGCGCTCGCCCTCCGATTCGTCGGACTCAACACCGCCCCACCCGGCTTTCACATTGATGAAGCGGTCGCAGGTGCGAACATCGTCTGTCTGGCCGAAACTGGGGCCGACACAACAGGAGCGACCTGGCCACTGAACTCCGTGTGGGAGTCGTCTGCAGGGGCGGTGGTCTTCCCGGCGAGCCTGCTCTACCCCGGGGTGGCGTGGGTGAGTGTCGTCGGTGACTCGGTGGCGAGCCTGCGGGCTTTCGGGGTCCTCGCATCGGTTGTCCTCGCCATCGCTACCGCAGGCGTGGCCTACAACTTCTTCGGGAGGAAGGGTTTTGCCTGGGCCCTTCTCATCAGCGCCGTCATGCCCTGGACCTGGGATCTTGGCCGGACCTTCTTGGCCTCAGGGGGCATGGTCGGTCGGACAGCCATGATGATCGCGATCTTCCTCCTCACCCGAGACCGGGGCACAAGACCGGTCGGCATCCTCGCTGCCGGGGTCGCCGGCATCGGGTTCGCCACCGCCCTCGGATACAACGGCACCCGCCTGGTCGCCATCGTGATGGCGATCCTGCTGCTAGTGCCGCTCGTGCGCCGCGGACTCCTCCAGTTCCCGGCCATCGTGAGCTTGCTCGTTGGTGGCCTCGTGGCAGGAATTCCGGTCCTCGCCCTGCTCGGGGGCAACCAACTGCTCGACCGTGCTTCGAACGTGTCCATCCTCAATTCAGGCTGGCTCGAGGAGACAGGGCTCACAGGGCCAATCGGGGCTCTCGCCGCGTTCACCCGCCACATGGGACTGCACCTGTCCCCGTCATTCCTGTTCTTCAATGGCGACGATCAGCTCCGCCACAACAGTGGCATCACTGGCCAGCTGGGGTGGCTCGAACTTGTGCTGACCCTGCTGATCCCAGTGGCGATCTGGCTGGCGTGGAAATCCAATGACCACCCAGTGTCAGGGCGATATCTCCTCCTCGTCGGTGCCGGCGTATTCACCGGTCTCGCCACTGCGGCGCTGTCGACCTCAGCCCTTCCCCATGCGCAACGCTCACTTTCAGCAGCGCCTTTCATTGCGCTCGGGCTCACTGCGGTGGCCATCGTCATCACGAATCGTTGGCAGTTGTTCCCCGCCATAGCGGTGGGCATCAGCCTCATTTTTGGCGCGTGGTTCCTTCCCCAGTACTTCAACGACTTCCCCGGTGCGGCCGAGGACCGCTTCAACTCCTTCATCCGCAACTCCGCCGACCGGGCCGAGGCCAAAGGTGACATCGGTCTCTTCCTCAATGAGTTCCGCAAGTGGACTCCACCGGAGGCATTCATCTACTTCGCTGCTGCTGCAGAGAATGGACGAGGATGCCCCGGGGCAGGTTTCGGGGCGACTCAGTGATGCACTTGGCGAGGGGCCCGGGAAGGGCCTAAGGAACGGATAACTCGTAGACTTGAAGCGTGAGCCGGACCCACACGCTTCCTGTCAGCGGTCCGACAGCTTGGGTTGACGTCCCGACCCAGCAGCGCGGAGAGCGCCACGAGGGACGAGACCCGGCACACCCTCCCGCCGGTCAAGGCCAGATGACCCCTGCCCCATCACTGCTCCCCGACGTTCTTCCTACCGAGCGCCTCACTGCCACAGGTCGACCGTCGGGTGCAGTTCGCAACAACTTCCGCCGGATCCACAACGCGCGCAACATGGCCAACATCGTGTCGGTCTGGGTCCAGTCATTCGGCCTGATCGCACTCTCCTGCTGGGTCACCACCCAGTGGCCGTGGTCGGCGCTCATCGTCTGGCCCGTCACGTTCCTGCTGATGGGACGGGTCTTCGCGCTGTACGCCATCCTCGGACACGAGGCTGCCCATCGGCTGCTGTTTTCGAACAAGCGGTGGAACGACCTCGTTGGCGGATGGGCGGTTGCCTATCCCGGTTTCGTCCCCCTGGCTGCGTACCGGCGTGGGCATATGGCCCACCACCGCGATGAGTTCGGGCCCAACGAACCAGATCTGAATCTCTATGAGAACTACCCGATCACACGAGCCTCCCTGTGGCGGAAGCTGCGCCGGGACGCATTGGGCTTGTCCGGCTGGAAGAACCTCCGAGGTCTGCTCAACGCCTTCCGCAGCCCGACTGCACGGCCCTTCGCCCTGCGGATCCTCACCGCCCAGATCGCCGTCGCTGCGGTAATGGTGGCCATTGGCGGCTGGGGCCGGTGGTGGTTGTGGCCCCTGTTCTGGCTGGCCCCGTGGATGACCGTGTGGCGGGTCCTGAACCGGCTGCGTGCCATTGCCGAACATGGTGGGCTGATGCGTTCGGAGGATCGGCGACTCACCACCCACGTCGTGCGGCAAAGTCTCACCGCCCGTTTCTGGATCGTGCCGTTCAACACTGGCTGGCATCTCGCCCATCACGTTGACGCCGGGGTCCCGTTCCAGGATTTGCCGAGACTCCACCGAGAACTCGTCGGCGCCGGATGGGTCACGACGGGGATCGAGTACCCCAACTACCGGGCGTTGTGGCGAGCGCTGGCGTCGGCCCCCGAAACCGATCGAACGCCCTCAGTCGACTGACGCTCAGCCAGCGTCACCATCGGGATGATGGTGCTCGTGGGAATGGCTGTGAGGGTGATGATGATCGTGCAGCGGCTCGACCGACCCCTCGCTAAGTGGCGACACACTCTCGGTGGCGTCGTCGGGATGAGCCTGTCGCCACGACTGCTCGGCGTCGGCGAGCACCTCGCGCAGGGGTCGCCCGAGGTGACGAGCAGCCACCACGGCGTCGTCATATTCCGCCTTGACCCGACCCGGCCCGACCTTCACCCGGATGGGGACTCCATCGACCTCAACCTCGTCGAGTTGGCGAGGTGACGCCCATCGGTCGACGCTGATCGCCCGCAGCCCAAACGACCCCGTCCCGTCAGTGAACACCCGACCCACCTGGGCGGCGAGTGACGGATCGACGAGCGCATGGAGCGTGTGGGCGGGTCGGCCCTTCTTCATGAGGACGGGGGTAACCCACGCGTCGTGTGCACCGGCCTCAAGTGCGGCGGCGACGGTGTCGGCGAGGACCTCGCCTGTCGCGTCATCCACGTTTACCTCGAGCTGGACGAGTGGTTGACCACCGGGAGCCACGTCAGCGGCCGTGCCGATGACCACCTGCAACAGGTTTGGTCGGTGGTCGAGCTCGGCATCACCCGCCCCGAAACCGACCGACCCGACCGTCATTGCCGGCATCGGCCCCCACGCAGATGCCAGAGTCGCAGCGAGCGCCGCACCGGTGGGAGTGGTGAGTTCCACGGGCACGTCGATCCCGTAGACGGGGGCGTCACGCAGCAACTCGACCGTGGCCGGAGCGGGGTTGGGAATCAGTCCGTGAGCAGCACGAACCACACCACGGCCCGTCGCCACAGGTGACACCTCAACCCGGTCGACACCAAGGATCTCGAGGGCGGCACACGACCCCACGATGTCGATGATGGCGTCGATACCCCCGACCTCATGGAAGTGAACCTGTTCGGGCGGTCGGCGATGGAGGCGACCCTCGGCGAGGGCCAAGGCCTCGAAGGCGGCGAGCGCGCGGTGGCGCACCCGGTCGGGCAGACCGGCGTCGGCCACCAGTGCCGTGATGTGCCCAGCCGTGCGCACCACCGGGCTGTCCTCGACCCGGACATGCACCTTGGTGCCCCCGATCCCGTTGCGCAGCACTTCCTCGGCATCGAGCGCCCAGCCCCCCACATCGAGTCGGCCACAGATGGCTCGAACCTCGTCGAGATCGGCTCCGGCGTCGACGAGGGCCCCGAGGGTCATGTCCCCGGCGATACCGGAGAAACAGTGGAACCATGCAACCCTCTGGCCGGCGCTCACGAACTGACGCCTCCCCCGACGGCCGGCCGGTCCCGTTCCACGACACCGATGTGGCGGAGCACGCTGCAGGCGGCGCCGAAACCATTGTCGATGCCGACGACGTTCACCCCCGGCGCACATGAGGCCAACATGGCCAGTAGCGCGGTCACCCCTTCGAGGGAGGCCCCGTAGCCCGCTGACGTGGGGACGGCGACGACCGGTGCCGAGGTCAACCCGCCGATGACGCTGGCGAGGGCGCCTTCCATACCGGCCACCGCCACCACGGCGTGGGCGGCCTGCAATGCCGCAGTCTCACCCAGGATCCGATGGATACCGGCCACCCCGACGTCATTGAGGCGGGCGGGCTGTACCCCGTGCGCAGCGAGCACGGCGGCACACTCATCGGCCACCGCCAAATCGGACGTGCCCGCCGCTGCCACCACCACAGCGACCTCGCGAATCGGACGGGGACGCCACACCACGGTGAACGACGGGCCGCCACCCTGCAGTGGACCGCGGGTGACCGTGGGCTCACCATGAGTGCCGCCGAACCGCGCCGTGAGCAACTCGACTTGGCTCGGGGTGGCACGGCTGACGAGCACCGGGCCACCCGGCGCCTCGAGAAGTCCTTGCACCGCCGTGCACAAGTCGTCGGTGGACTTCCCGGGGGCATAAACCGACTCGGGCATTCCCGTTCGCACGGCCCGATGGTGGTCGAGGCGAACGCTCCCAAGATCGACGAAGGGCAAGTGGGCAATGGCGGCCAGGGCCTCGTCGGTGTCCACCGAGCCGTCCCTGACCGACTCCAGCAACTGGCGAAGGGTTGCGGCGTCCATGGCCAGACCCTAGTGGCCGCCCACGATCGTCAACCCGGGCCAACCAACGCACCCCGAGGGCGTATCCTCACCTCGTGCGCCTCGCCTACCTCGGTCCGCCCGGGACCTTCACCGAAGCGGCCGTACTGTCCCAAGAGGACCTCCGTACCGCTGAACTCGTCGCCATGGGGTCCATTCGTGATGCGCTGGCGGCCACGGTCGACGGTGTCGTCGACGCCGGGTTCGTCCCGATTGAGAACGCCATCGAGGGGACGGTCGTCGACACCCAAGACGTTCTTGCGGGCGGAGCCCCCCTCCTGATCCAGCGGGAAGTCGTCATTCCGGTGCAACTCCACCTGCTGGGCCATCGCGGTGCGGACCTTGGCGCCATCAGCACCGTGATGAGTCATCCCCATGCGCTCGGTCAATGTCGGACGTTTCTTGACGACCGGTTGCCCGGTGCCACCCTCGAGGCCACCAACTCCACCGCCGACGCCGCCCGGATGCTCAGCAATTCGGGCGATCCGGCGACAGGTGCCATCGCCACGAGTCGGGCGGCCGAGATCTATGACCTCGAGATGCTCGCCACCGACATTGAGGACCATCCCGACAACGCCACCCGTTTCATCCTCGTCACCCGCGACGGGATACCCGCTGCGACGGGACACGACAAGACGTCGGTCGTCATTTTCCAACGGGCCGACACCCCGGGGAGTCTCCTCGCCATCCTGCAGGAGTTCGCCGTGCGGGCCATCAACCTCACCCATCTCGAGTCCCGACCCACCCGCAAGGGTCTCGGTGACTACTGCTTCCTCGTCGACATCGAAGGCCACATTGACGACGAGGTGGTGGCCGACGCCCTGCGGTCACTCAAGGCCAAGCAGCATGACGTTCGGTTCCTCGGCTCCTACCCGGCGAGCGGGGCCCCCCGTCAGGCCGGGGCCAGACGATCCGACGACCAGCAGGCCGCCGACGCATGGATGACCGAGCTGAAAACGAAAATTCGGAAGTAGTACCAATGGGAGATTCCATGCCTCGTCACGTCAGGCCACGAAGTCGCAATGGGTGGTACCGGACGGTAGCCGTCGCCGGTATCGCTGCGGTGGTGCTGGTCGGCACCGCAGGAGTGGCGTCGGCCCGGGTCGGGATCTCGGATGCCACCGTGAATGATGCGAGCACCGTGGCCACGTTCACGTTCGACGGCGGGTGCAACGGTTCAGCGACGGTAGGCATGAGCGTCCAGTTGCCCCCGAAGGCGTCGCTCACCGCCGCCAGCCTGCCCGACGGCTGGGAGCTACAGGGAACCGACACCTCCGCGGCCGCAACAAGTGGCGCCGAGGTAAGCCTGGCGGGGACCCCCATCCCCGACGGCACGACGGGAGGGTTCGCCCTGACCCTCGCCGGCTACGACACCGCCATTGACCACCTTGTTCCCGTCCTCCAACGATGCGAACAAGGTGAGGTGGCGTGGGTGGACGAGGACTCGTCCGCGGCCTACCCGGCGCCGCTGCTGGCAGCCACGTCGAGCACGGCCACTACGGCGGCGAGTTCCGGTGAGGACGGGCAACCCACCACGACGGCATCGGTGGCGGTGACTACCGACTTTGTCGCCGAGTCTTCCGACAGCGGCTTCACATGGGTCACGGTGATCACCGGGTTCATCGTGGGCGCAGCGGCGGCGGCCATCGCCGGCGTCATCGTCCGGCGACGACAAGCCCGAGCGAACTGAAGCCGTCCCGGCCGCCGGGTTCAGTTGACAGTGATCGGCAGTTGCCGGGGGCCGCGTACCTGACCGCCCGACCAGGTAACCGACTCGGGGTCGGCGAGCGTGAACCGGTCGCCGAAACGATCCATCCACACCTCAATGGCTACCTGCATCTCCATGCGGGCAAGGTTCGACCCGGCACAGCGGTGAATGCCGAGACCGAAGGCGGCGTGACGGTTCTCCACCCGGTCGATGACGACCTCATCGGGATTGTCGAACACTTCGGGGTCCCGATTGGCGGCCGGGAACGGGAGCAACACCCACTCGTTGGCCTTCATGGGGCAGCCGTTGAACTCGAAGTCGTCCTTGACGAGCCGGGCCATGGTCACCGGCGCGTAGGCCCGAAGGAACTCCTCCACGGCAAAGGGCAGAAGTTCAGGCTCGGCAGCGAGACGTTCCCGATCAGCAGGGGTCTTGGCCAAGTGCCACAACGAAGCACCGATGGCACTCCAGGTCGTGTCGATCCCGGCGATGAGGAGCAGGGCGATGGTGCCGCCCACATGTTCGGGGTTGAGCGGCTCGCCATCCATCTCGGCGTTGAGAAGGAACGTGGTCAGATCGTCACGGGGATTGGCGATGTGATCATCGACCTGAGCCCGCAAGTAGGCATCGAGCAGACCGAAGTTCTCGATGCGCTTCTCCACTGGAAGGTCGACGCCTTCGAGGGCGTTGTGAACGAACATCCTGAAGGTGTCGGCGGCCTCGGGTGGGAACCCGAGCATCTTGGCGATGACCTGTACCGGAATGTGCTGGGCGTAGTCGACGGCGCCGTCGACAAGTTCCTTGCCCTCCACCGCATCGAGCAGTTCGTTGCAGTACTGACGGGTGAACGGTTCAAGAACCGCCACCGCCTTGGGGGAGAACGCCGGCAGGAGCAGGCGACGAGCACCGTGATGGAACGGGGGATCCGACGAGATGGGCGGAGCGATGCCCTGGGGGGCCGGCATCATCGGCCGACCCTCGCTGACCACCACACTCTGGGAGGTGAAGTGGTCAGTGTCGTAGGCGATGGCCGACACGTCCTCGTGGCGGGTGGGCAGCCACACCCCGCCGTACCGCTCCGAGTGAGCCACCGGACAGCCGCTGGCGCGAATGTCGGCCCAGATCGGATAGGGGTCCGCTGCCCACACCGGGTCGGTGTGATCGAAATCGGTGGCCCAGTCGGTGACGGGAGGGTGGATGCCAGCCATGTTCAGTCCTCGATCAATTCGATGGCGTACTCCGGACAGTTGGCCACGGCGAGGCGGGCCTTGTCTTCGAGTCCGGGTGGGACAACTCCGTCGTTGAGTTCTTTGGCCGTGCCGAAGTCGTCGACGTCGAACAGTTCGGGAGCGAGCGAGTAGCAACGGTTGTGCCCTTGGCACTTGTCCTGATCAACCCGAACCTTCATGCTGAACCCCTCTCAGACTTCTCACCGAGCACGTCGGACTGAGTCGAAGTGTAGGCGTCGGTCGGGGCTGATCCCACTTGGGCCAGGGCCAGATCGGCTTCGGACAGTGCGGCTTGGATGGCCGAGGCAAGGGCGTCGGGCCGACCGGCGCAGCGCTCGAGAGCTTCCGGTCCGACAAGGACAACGAGGGAACCATCCCCGAGGCGGGCGAGCACACACGGGGTGGCCTCGCCACTGACCTCGCGCACATCCGCCGGACGATCGTCGAGATGGAACGTCTCGAAGGGGACGCCGAGGCCTGACTCACAGGATTCCCACTCGGGACGTCGACGGA